>UQXU01000025.1 GCA_900545085.1 uncultured Eubacteriales bacterium | reverse complement strand
GTACATATCCTGCGCGCTGTCCACGTCTACGACATTCACTCCGGCAGGGTATCTTTCAAACCGTCTGCCCGAAACCAGCGTCACATTCGCTCCTCTCATGGCGGCTGCTTTTGCTATGCTGTAGCCCATCTTTCCCGTGGAGCGGTTTGTCAGATAGCGCACGGCATCTATGCGTTCTGTAGTAGGGCCTGCCGTTACCAGCACGTTAAGCCCTTCCAGGTCGCGCTTTGCCATAATGCTTTCCAGCTTTTCTATTATTACTTCCTCGTCCGGATATCTGCCTTTCCCCACATCTCCGCACGCCAAAAGTCCGGAATCGCTCTCTGCGAAATGTTTGCCAAATTCAGCGAGCGTTCTGATATTTCTCTGCGTTATGCCGTTCTCAAGCATAGCCGTATTCATCGACGGCACATAAAGCGTGGGAGCCTTGGTCGCGAGCAGCATAGTCGTTATGTAATCGTCAGCTATTCCGCATGCTGTCTTTGCGATTATATTAGCCGTCGCCGGCGCGATCACAACAGCGTCGGCGCGCTTTGCCAACGATATATGAGAAACTTCATATGGCGTAGATCTATCGAAGGTATCCGTTATGACCGCATGTTTAGTGAGCGTTTCAAAAGTAAGCGGCGAAATAAATTTTTGCGCGCTCTCTGTCATACATACAAACACCTCCGCGCCCATCTTCACCAGCTTGCTCGCGAGAGACGCAGATTTATACGCCGCAATTCCTCCACAAACGCAAAGGACTATATTTTTACCTATCATATCTGTCTTACGTATGTAACCTTATCGTTGTATATTTCTTCTACTGCCTGAGATACGGGATTCTCATCGGGCTCGTCAGTCAGCGGCTGAGCGCCTTGAACCAGCTGGCGCGCTCTTTTCGCCACTTCTACTACGAGAGTATATCTGCAATCTACCTTTTCCAGAATTTTATCGAGTTCGGGTACAATCATTTGTCAATCTCCTCTCACTTTCCATAGTTTTCCTGTATTATTGCTTTTATCTTCTGCGCCGCAGTCTCCACTTCGTCGTTCAGCACGACGTAATCGTACTCATCGCTTCTGTTCATCTCAGCCTGAGCTTTAGAGAGGCGCGTCTTTATCTGTTCTTCAGATTCTGTCCGGCGGCCTCTGAGTCTGCGTTCCAGCTCCTCAAAGGACGGCGGCATTATGAATATAAGCTTTGCATCCGGTCTTTTATCTTTAACGAGCATAGCCCCGACTACATCTATCTCCAAGAGTACGTTTTTACCCTCAGCCAGGCGCTCCTCCACCTTCGGCAGAGGCGTGCCGTAGTAGTTGCCGAACACATCCGCATATTCCAAAAACTCACCTTTGGCTATCATGTCCTCAAATTCCTGCTTTGACAGAAAATAGTAATGCACTCCGTCTGTCTCATGGTTTCTGGGAGCGCGAGTAGTACATGATATACTCAAAGCCACCGTGTCGTCTATCTCCAGCAGTCTTTTTACTATAGTGCCTTTGCCCGCTCCTGACGGACCTGATACTATATACAGATTCCCTTTTACGCATTCCTCAGTCATTATGATATTCCCTCTCTTAGATATAACCGAATAAAAACATTTAAAATTCGGCGCACTCGCCCGCCGGCGCAGATAATCTGCCCGCGATTGTCTCAGGCTGAAGCGCGGATGAGATAACATGCTCGCTGTCCATTATGAGAACTGCGCGCATTTTTCTGCCATACGTCGCGTCTATCAGCCTGCCGCCTGCGCGCGCTTCCTGCACCAGCCTTTTTATGGGAGCTGATTCCGGACTGACTATTGCGACTATTCTCTCTCCCTGAACCATGCTGCCGAATCCTATGTTGACCAGTTTCATCTGTCACCTACTCTATGTTCTGCACTTGCTCGCGGATCTTTTCGACTTCGCCCTTCGCTTCGAGCACGTAATCTGTTATCTGTACGTCAGACGATTTGGAACCTATAGTGTTATATTCTCTATTAAGCTCCTGCACCAAGAAATCAAGCGCTCTGCCCGAAGCTCCTTCGCCTGAGATTATCTCTTTCAAGCGTATGAGGTGGCTGTCTAATCTGACCGTCTCCTCCGCTATGGCGCATCTATCCGCAAAATAGAGTATCTCTGCATTAAAGCGGTTCACGTCCAGATCTGTCTCCTTGGCAAATTCTCCAAGACGCGCCGCCAGCTTCTGCTTGTATTCCTCAACGACAACAGGCTCGCGCTCTTTTATCTTTGCCGTTATGCCCTCCAGCTTCTTTCCGCGGGAGAGTATGTCCTCCGCCATGCGCTTGCCTTCGGCGGCGCGCGCCTCTTTCAGATCGCCGACCGCCGCGTTCACCGCTTCGAGAAGCACTTCTTTCAGCTCTTCCTCATCCGCAGGTTCGTCTTCAAACGACAGCACATCCGGCAGGCGCATAACGTCTATCATGCTGAGATCGTTCGCAATTCCTGTTCGCTGTGATATTTCTGCACTTGCTTCCATATATCCTGCCAGCAGACTCGCATCCAGGCTGACCTTTCTGGCGCTGTCTCCGACAGCCTTGTAACTGATGAAAGCATCCACCCTTCCTCTGAACAAGTGCGATTTTATTGCATTGCGAATGTCGTCTTCCAAAAACAGCATCGCTCTCGGCATACGAATATTAAAGTCGAGAAACCTGTGATTTACGGTTTTTATTTCTACAGTAATGTTATGTCCCAGTTTCTCAACAGTTGCTCTGCCAAAACCCGTCATGCTGTTCATTCCTATTACCTCCGCGTCACTACGTTAACTTTTATTTTACCACATTTATACGTGTTTTAAAAGCATAAATAAAGTCTTTTTTATTGTCAGAAACTCAAATATCGCCGCGACGGACGTCTCCGTCTTTCCCTCTGCGCGCCTTATTGAATTTCAGTCTCCTATAAGCTCCAAAAACTGCGCTTCATTTATAACCTTCACGCCGAGTTTTTCCGCCTTTACAAGCTTCGAGCCTGCCTTTTCTCCTGCGACTACCAGATCCGTAGCCTTGGTCACGCCGGAGCCGACCGAGCCGCCCATGGACTCTATCTTCTCCTGAGCCTGACCTCGCGTGAACAGCGTCAGCTTTCCCGTGAGAACCACGGTTTTTCCTGAAAAAACGCCCTCTTTCTTTTCAAGCTGACGCGGATTCACTCCCAGCTCCTCCAGCTCGCGCAGCGTGGCTCTGACCTGCCCGCTCGCGAAAAAGTCCACTATGCCCATAGCCACCACATCGCCCACGCCGTCTATCTCCGCCAGCTCATCTGCGGACGCTGCGGACAAAGCCTCCATGCTTCCGTATTTTTCAGCCAAATCTCTTGCCGTCTTTTTGCCTACATTCTGAATGCCCAGGGCATATATAAAACAATCCAGCTCCGGAGTTTTGCTTCGTTCTATGGCATCCATAAGGTTTTGAGCTTTCTTATCGAGAAAGCCGTCCAGAGATAGAAGCTGCTCCTTCGTCAGCTTATACAGCGAGGCTATATCTTTTATCTCCAGCTTATCGAACAGGAGCTGGGCTGTCTTTTCTGAAAGCCCGTCGATGTTCATCGCGCCTTTGGACGCAAAGTGGACAATCGCCGCGACGAGCTGCGGTCTGCACGACAGAGTGTTCGGACAGAACAAATTGGGTCCTATCTCTTCGAGAGCCGTTCCGCACGCCGGACATACCGTGGGCATCTCCGGTACGTCAAGGGCGTCATTCTCCTCGCACGATCCGAGCACCTCCGGTATGACGTCATTGCTGCGCCGCACAAATACGCGGCCGCCCAGCTTCACTCTTTTTCGCAAAATATCCTGATAGTTGTTGAGCGTTGCACGTTTTACACTCGCCCCGCCTATCTCCACTTCCTCGAGAATGGCCACCGGCGTCAGCTTTCCCGTGCGCCCTACATCCCAATTTACGTCCAGCACGCGCGTCGTCATCTCCTGCGCTTCAAACTTGTATGCCACCGCCCATCTCGGAAATTTCTGAGTATATCCGAGCTCATCGCGCAGACTCATATCGTCCGTTTTTATGACCATGCCGTCTATCAGAAAATCCAGCTCGTCCCTCTTTGCCTCCGCTTCATCAAGCGCGGATAAGAGCTCTTCCGGCTCTGAATAAACTCTTTCAAAATCAGACACCACAAAGCCGTTTTCTTTCAGAAAATTTATCATTTCAGTATGCGTGTCGAAATCTTTTCCTTCGATATATCCGACATTGTAGAAAAAGGCGTCCAGACCGCGCCTGGCCGTCTCTTTCGGGTCGAGATTGCGCAAGGCTCCTGCGGCGGCGTTCCGCGCATTTTTCAGCGGTTCATCCGCTTTTTCATTGTATTTTTCGAGTGCGCTGAGCTTCATAATTGCCTCGCCCTGCACCTCCATTTTTCCTGCAAACGGTATATACATAGGTATCGTTTTTATCGTAGCCGCCTGCGCCAGAACGCCCTCGCCCACCTCGCCGTCTCCGCGCGTGGAAGCCTGCACAAGCCTGTGGTCGTCATATGTCAGATTTATGGTCAATCCGTCGAATTTATATTCTAACGTAAAGAGCGCGCCGGGGTCCGTCCGGCGCACTCTGTCCATGAACTCTCTGACTTCTCCCGACGTCTTAGCCTTATCCAGACTGTACAACGGCGCTATATGCCTGTGTTTTTCAAAGCCGGGCAAAGGCTGACTGCCTACGCGCATTGTCGGAGATCCGGGCAGAACCCGGCCGGATTCGCGTTCCATAGCCGCGAGCTTATCGTACATTTCGTCGTACTCCGCGTCAGAAACCGTCGGCTCGGAGAGCGTGTAGTATTGATACGCCAGCCTACTAAGCTCTTTAGTCAGCTGCTCTTGTGTCATGATAGTCCTCGTTTTTTATATTTTATGTATCGGCGCATACGCCAGGAACAGCTTTTTCTGACCCATGGCAAAGTCTATTATCGCCACAGTCTGCTCTCCCGCGCCCAACATCTGTTTTATAGTACCTTCCCCAAAACGGTTGTGTTTTACTCTGTCTCCGACCGAAAATTCCGCCGCGTTGGTCTGCGCCTGCGGAATCGGCTCCTTTTCGGGAGTTGTAAACTTCGGCCTGTTCTTCATAGACGGCGTGGACGCCGCCTTGATGTAGTTGTAATCAGTCCTGTCGTCCAGCAGCTCCGGCGGAATATCAGTAATAAACCTCGACTGCTTGAAAACATGCCTCGACGAGCTGTTATATGTGCGTTTATTTGTGCAGCATGTGAGATACAGCGTCTGCTTCGCGCGAGTCATGCCGACATAGCACAGCCTGCGCTCCTCGTCCGTATTCCCCTCGAGGATGCTCTTCGCCGTGGGGAGAGTTTCTTCCTCCATGCCGATCATGAATACCGTATCGAATTCCAACCCTTTGGCGCCGTGGATAGTCATGAGCGCAACTTCGCCGTCCTCGAATTCTTCATCCACACCGGAAAACAGAGATACAGACGCCAAAAAGTTTTCCAAATTAGGCTCTTCTGCACTGTCCGTTGTGAATTTCTCCGCGGCGTCCACCAGCTCGGCTATGTTTTCCATTCTCGTTTGAGCTTCCGTACTGCCGTCCAGCATAAGCATTGTGCTGTAGCCTGTCCTATTGTACACTTCTGAGATTATATCCTCTACAGGCATACCCGCGGTATCCTTCGCCAAGCCGTCCATCAGCGCGCCGAATTCCATAAGTCTGGAAGCCGCGTTCGGCGCGTACTCCTCTGCATATTTCAGCGCGTCCAGCATAGTAATGCCCTTTTCCGCTGCATAGTCGCGGACTTTGTCCACAGTCACATCGCCGATTTTGCGTCTCGGCACGTTTATAATACGCGCCATGGCCGTATCCGCCGCCGGATTCGCCAAAAGCTCAAGGTAGGAGAGTATGTCCTTTATTTCCTTGCGCTCATAGAAGCTCATTCCGCCTACGACTCTGTAAGGTATATTTCTAATTCTGAGTTTTTCTTCTATTACACGAGACTGAGAATGTTTACGGTACAGCACTGCAAAATCGCTCAGCTTCCTGCCGTTCTGATATGCGTTATATATTTCTCTGGTTACAAACTCAGCTTCGTCGTATTCGCCGTTTTCACGCTTGAATATGGGTTTCGCACCGTCCGTCCGCGCAGACCAGACGCGCTTTTCCTTTCTGCCCAGCGTTTGAGAGATTATGTGGCTCGCGACTTCTATTATCGCGCTGGTAGATCTGTAGTTTTGTTCCAGCTTGACCACTTCGCATTCAGGATAATCCTTCTCAAAATTGAGTATGTTCTGAATATCAGCGCCTCTCCATGCGTAAATACTTTGGTCGTCATCGCCTACGGCAAAAAGATTTCTGTGCTTCGCCGCCAAAAGCTTAACAATGCCGTACTGCACACTGTTTGTATCCTGATACTCATCTACAAGAATGTAATCGTACTTATTTTGATAATAGCTGAGCAGCGCATCATTCGTCTCCAGGAGATTAAGGACGTTCAATAAGAGATCGTCAAAATCCATGGCGTTCTCTCGACGCAAAGTGTCCTGATAATCGTGATACAATTGAATCATTGTATCAGCATTTTTCTCATTTTCTTCCAAGTATTCCTCAGGAGTCATTTTGCCCGCGCAGTTTTTCGCCGAGCTTATCGCAGCCCTGCACGCGAACGGTTTGAAATCTATCGCATCCACATCCATGTCCTTGAGCAGGCGCTTAACTATTGTCATTGAATCGGAGGAATCGTAAATGCTGTATCCCGGTTGGTATCCCAGTTTTTCAGCATCATATCGCAAAAAGCGCGCACACATGCTGTGGAAAGTAGACACCATCATGTAAGACGTATCTACAGCCGTAAGCTTTGCGATGCGCTCTTTCATTTCCTTCGCGGCCTTATTTGTAAATGTAATGGCGAGTATTCTGGACGGGTCCACTCCTTTATCTTCTATCAGATACGCAACTCTGTGCGTCAGCACGCTGGTCTTTCCCGAGCCTGCGCCCGCGAGTACCAATACCGGCCCCTCGGTTTTCATCACGGCCCGCCTTTGAACATCACTTAATTTTTCAAGATTCATATCTCCCTCTACATTCTTTTTTTCTTTAAAATAATTTCCTGTATTATCCCTCTACACCCTATCTTTGTTGTTCAATCTTTTCAGCACAAGCCTATATCCGCCCGCTCCGTAATTCAGGCATTTGTTCACGCGGCTGACCGTAGCTGTGGAAGCCCCAGTGCTCTCCGCTATGTTCCCGCAGGTATGTCTGTGATACAGCATATCCGCAATCGTCATACGCTGAACAGCGGCCTTCAGCTCCGAAATTGTAAATAAATCCTCAAAAAGCGCGGCGCACTCTTCTTCGTTCTCGAGACATAGTACAGCGTCATAAAGCATTTTTAATTCTTCAGTATATTTATTGTCCATCGCACACGCTCCTTACAAAAATAAACAGTTCGTTGCCTATTAATATTTTATCACATTTGCACGATTCGGACAACAGAAATTTTCGTCTGTTAACTCAGTACACGCTCCTTCATTCCTCATAGTTATCCCTAATGCACTTCTCCAGCCTCATCAGCGAGACTTCATACGCCGTCCGTCTCTCGCGTCTGCCATCCGGCAGCAGCTTGTCGTATTCTCTGCTCTGCATTCTGCCCAATGCGTTTACGCAGTCCCCTACGTTCAATTCGCGCGCCATCCTCGCCGTTTTTCCCCATGCTATCGCCGGTATATAATCTGATTTATTATATGTTCGATTGACAGCCAGCATCATATCCGTTATTTCTCTACCAAAAGGGGTGACTCTGAAAACCGGCTGACGGCAGATGAATCCGACCAGCTTCAGCTCGTTTCTCGCCGTACCTTCGGCACACTGCTCAAAGCTATGTAAAAAAACCCTCAGCTCCAGTCTCCCTTTGCCGTCTATAAATTTATTATACGAACGAATCTGACCTTTGACGCATATGTAATCCCCCAGCTCAAGAGAGCGTGTCATGGCGCGCCCCGGCAAAGTTACAGGCAGGGTGTCAATATTTCCCGAAAGCCTTGGAACTTCTATCATGAATTCGTAGAAATTCTCACCGTAAATGCTGTGCGCCGGAGATACAGGCGCAGAAACTTTCCCGCAGATTTCCAAACTATTCGTAATGTGATTTTGCATAACTTCCTCCATACTCTCAAACTCCCAACCCGCCGAGCGTAACGGGATCGTAGCTGCGAACCTTCATAGCGTCTATTATATCCGCCAGAACCCGAACCGTAACTTCTTCGTCCGTCTGAAACAAGACGATGCTTCCCTCTTTGATTTCACTCAAAACCTGCTTTTCGACCGCCGCGTCCTCATCTGTTTTCCAATCCTTTGAATCTACAGTATACCCCGTGAGAGTGTATCCGGCGGAGCGAAGCGTTTCCTCCGCCTCATTCCCCGGCGGATACGCGGGTCTGATCTTCTGCGTATCCGCGCCTGCCTGCGCGAGCAGCTCTCTCGCCTCGGACGCATCTTGTAAAATATCCTCTGCGCTCATTTTGGAGTAGTCCTCATGGTACATTGTATGGCTTATAACCTCGTGGCCTTCGCTTATTATGCGCATCAATGTATCCGTATGCTCCTCCGCCCATATACCGCATACAGCGAATGTGGCCTTCGTGCGCTTTTGCTTTAACACATCCAGTATTTCCTCTGTATAATCCGTCTCGGAAAGAGCAGTGTCAAATGTAAGCGCTGCCATCTTGGAATCGGACAGCGATACAAACGCCGCTGCGCTGCTTTTTTCTGCTATAGCCGTCTGCACCGCCACAGCGCACGACAGAACTACCACCGCTGTCAGCGCGCAGAATAACATCCTGTTTTTCATTTGCATTTCACACCGCCTCGGTTAAAAGATACGCTTTAGTTTACGCTTCCAATACAGTTATTATGACGGCAATTCCCAGCAAAAACAAAAGCGAACGGAGCGTCTGCGCCTCGTTCGCCGTTTTTATTTTATGATTTTTAAATTTTAAATACGCTTACGATTTTGTCCAGCTGAACAGCAGGAGCCGCCTTTTTGCCTCTGGCAGCGCGAAGCTCCACCGGTATATCCGACGTACTTACGTCAAAAGCCTGACCCGAAGCGCTGAGCAGCCTAAACTGAGCCGAGCCTTCTATATAGAACGCCGCGATTACCTCTTTTCCGTTCGACCCGTTTTTAGCCCATTCGAGTGTCTTTATTCCCTTGCCTCCGCGCGCCTGGACGGTGTATTCCGACATACTGCTCATTTTAGCATATCCCATCTCTGTGAATACTATAAGCCTGCCTTCATCTGAGGTTTGGCATGCCGATACAATTTCGTCCCCTTCTCCAAGCTTTACTCCTGCAACTCCGCGCGTCCTCCTTCCTTGAACGGGCAGTTCCTCAGTCTTCATGCGCAGAGACATTCCTCTCCGCGTCACAAACGCCAGAGTATTCAATCCTTCGCTGAGCTGCTCCGCGAGTACAATGCGCGCGTTTTCTTCCAAAATACAGTATTCCGAGCGAGTCTTCCTGCCCTGCGCCGCCTCGCCTTCTATTATTTTTGCCTTGCCGTCAGATGTAACTATCAACAGCTTGCTTTCATCCGCAGGCAGAATGTTTATTATTCTCTCGTCTTTTTGCACGCCCGCCGTCATGGAAGCCAGCGACGCGCCGGCATCTTTAGGCTTGCCTTCTTTTATATTTTGGACAGGCAGAGTAAACATTCCGCCTTTATCCGTGAGCACGCGTATTTTTGACGACGTATCCGTGCGCAATATCTGAGCCGGAGCATTTTCAAACGCGGCTTCCTCACCCTTGGACATATTCTTTATGCTCATGCGCTTTATCGCTCCGCCTCTGGTCAAAACTACTGCGCATTCTTCCACTATCTTAAAAACGTCCATATCAATGTTCAGTTCGGCGCTTTCCTCCGAGAGCTGCGTTCTGCGAGGGACGTTCATTTTTTTCTTTGTCTCTCGAAGCTCGCTTATTATCAGCTCATCCAGCTTTTCCGGAGATGCAAGTATTCCCATATATTTCTTGAGCAAAGCTACTACAGTTTGATACTCTTTCTTTAAATCGAGTATTTCCAACTGAGTCAGTCTCGCAAGGCGCAAATCAAGTATGGCCTGAGCCTGCGCTCCTGTCAGCTTATATCTGTTCTCTCCCAGCGACAAGGTTTGCTCTGCTTCTCCGAGCGTGTCCAGCTCTGCTATCATGTCGCAGTAGAATACTTCCTCCATCAGTCTGGCTTTAGCTTCTCTGCTGTTTTTTGATGATCGTATTATCGCGATTACCTTATCTATATTCGAAACTGCTATCATTAGCCCGGCGAGCTTATGCTCCCGCTCTTGCAGCTGCTCTATCTCATATCGCAGTCTGTTCGCCACTACAGTTCGTCTGTGTTCAATATAGTAATCAATAAGCTCGAGCAGCCCCAGCTGTTTGGGCTGACCTTCCGCTATCGCGACCATATTTATACCATATGTGATTTGTAAATCAGAATACTTATACAGACAATCGAGTATGACCTTCGGATCTGCACCTTTTTTCAGCTCAACGACCGCACGCACGCCGAATCTGTCCGTCTCGCTGCGAACGTCATCTATGCCTGCGAACATATTCTTTTTCGTTTCGCGCAGGCTGTGTATTTTCCGCAGCATTGCAGACTCTCTGACTTCATACGGCAGCTCTGTTATAGCTATTACGGTTTTGCCGTTTTTCTTAGTCTCTATTTCCGTTTTTGCTCTGAGCGTTATTTTCCCTTTGCCCGTTTCGTATGCTTTTTCCAGCTCGTCCATCCCGAGAAGCTCTCCGCCTGTGGGAAAATCCGGCGCTTTTATAACGCTCATCATTCGCTTGAGCGTACAGTTCGAGTTTTTCATTCGCAGAATCACGCCGTCTATCGCCTCTGCCGGATTATGCGGCGGTATATTCGTCGCCAGACCGACAGCTATTCCCGTCGCTCCGTTTATCAGCAGGTTCGGCAGCTTAGCCGGAAGCAGCATAGGCTCCATCAGCGTATCGTCGAAGTTAAGCTGAAACGGCACGGTCTGTTTATCTATATCCGCGAGCATCTCCATCGCCGGCGGCGCAAGCCTCGCCTCCGTATATCTCATCGCGGCGGGGCCGTCTCCGTCAATAGAGCCGAAGTTGCCCTGGCCGTCTATGATAGGTACGCTCATGGAAAAATCCTGAGCCATTCTCGCCAATGCGTCATAAATGCTGCTGTCTCCGTGAGGATGATATTTACCCATAGTCTCTCCGACTATTCTCGCGCATTTTTTAGTTTTTCCTTCCGGCGTTATGCGCAAATCGTACATAGAGTAAAGAATTCTCCGCTGGACCGGCTTGAGCCCGTCCTCAACTCTCGGCAGAGCGCGCTCGAGTATGACGTATTCCGCATACGGCAGGAAGCATTCGTGCATCACATCCTCCAGAGGCTCGCGCAGTATATTTGCTATATTCTCATTCATGCGTTCGCCTCCTTAGCCGCCTGAGCATTTTTCTCAAATTCATCTTTTTTATTAAAGTTAGCATATTTGCTTATATACTGCCTGCGCGGATCTACGGCATCTCCCATAAGCGTAGATATTATTTCATCTGCCGCAGCCGCGTCCTCTATAGACACCTGCACGAGCACTCTGTTATCCGGATTGAGAGTCGTCTCCCAAAGCTGATCTTTGTTCATCTCGCCCAGTCCTTTATACCGCTGTACCTCTGCGCCCCGCCCCAGCTTCTTCTTCGCCTCTGCGAGCTGCTTTTCCGTATGCGCGTACAAAGTTTGCTTTCCTTTTTTTATACCGTAAAGCGGTGGTTTCGCAATATAGACATGCCCGTTCAGCACGAGATCTTTGAAATACCTGAAGAAAAAAGTCAGGAGAATGGTGCGTATATGGGCGCCGTCCTGATCCGCATCCGAGAGAATTATTACCTTATGATATTTAAGATTCTCTATCTTAAACGACTTGTCAAAGCCTGCGCCGAGAGCAGTTATGATAGAGCGAAATTCTTCATTAGCGAGAACCTGTTCTATTCTCTTTTTTTCCACATTCAGCGGCTTGCCTCTGAGCGGCAGAACAGCCTGGAACCTCCTATCTCGGCCCATCTTCGCACTTCCTCCCGCGCTGTCGCCCTCTACAATAAACAATTCGTTGAGCTCGCTCTTTCTGCCCGTGCAACTCGCCAGTTTGCCCACCAGAGGCGCGGCGTCCGCCTTGTTTTTTTCACGTTCCAGCTTCTTAGCCTTTTTCGCCGCCTCTCTGGATTTGGCAGCGACAAGCGCTTTCGCTGCAATTTTCGCACATGTGGCAGCGTTGCTCAGGTCTTCAAAATATGCGCCCAGACCTTCCTGAACCACCGCGTCTACGGCAGTTTTTGCCTCAGAATTGCCCAGCCGCGTCTTTGTCTGACCTTCAAACTGTACATTAGCCATTTTGAGCGAAATAATAGCCGTCAGCCCCTCGCGGAAGTCCTCCCCTTCGAAAGACACTTTCTCTTTTACGGGGTTTCTTTTCAAATATTCGTTCATGACTTTTGTTATCGCCATACGCAGACCGGTCTCATGAGTTCCGCCTTCCGGCGTATGTATGTTGTTGACGAAAGAATACATGTTTTCACTTTCATTCTGCACGTATTGCAGAGCTACGCTGACCGCGACTCCGTTCTTTTCGCCCGATACTGCTATCGGCGTCTGGTTTATCGCCTGCTTATCCTTGTTTATATCCAGCAGGAAATCGCTTATTCCTCCGTCGCATCGAAATACTTCTCTCTTTTTCCGTCCCTCTCTCTCGTCGCTGAGCGTTATTTCCACCCCTTCGACAAGATACGAGAGCTCTTTAAGCCTGCGCGCCACCTTATCAAAATTGATGTTCAGATCGTCAAATACGTCGGTATCCGCCAGATATGTTATTCTGGTTCCTCGTTTATTTGATTTGCCGACTTCCTTCAGCGGATACAATGGTTTCCCCGAGCGCAGTTTACCTTTCTCCATTACAGCGGCAAATTCCTGAACATAATGCTTCCCGCCAAAGAACACCTCCGCCTTGAGCCATTTCGACAGCGCGTTTACAACACTCGCGCCGACGCCATGCAGTCCGCCGGAAAACGCATAATTGGAATTGTTGAATTTTCCTCCCGCATGCAGCTGAGTAAAAACAACCTCCACTCCGGATACCTTGAGCTCAGGATGAATGCCTACCGGAATGCCGCGGCCGTTGTCCTCTACGCATATGCTCCCGTCGTCGTGCAGCGTTATCGCTATTTTATCCGCATATTTGTTCGCCGCCTCGTCTATAGCGTTGTCTACTATTTCCCAGAGCATATGGTGCAGTCCGCGCGAGCCTGTCGAGCCTATGTACATGCCCGGGCGTTTGCGCACTGCGTCCAATCCTTCCAAAACTTGTATATCTGAGGCTGTATATGTTTTTGCCATCATACCTCCTGCTTTATTCATCAGATTAGAATTATGCAGAGTCTGCATATCGTGTTATTATACATCTTTTTCCGCATTACATTCAAGTGCGAATTCATACGGAATACTCATTCTGTTTAATCCGCACTCAGCTTTTGCCATATAGCCACATTTATTTTGGCGTATTTTCTCCAAGGCAATGACGTAATCGTTTCGCTTTTTCATAAAGCAGCCCTATCTCTCTATGAGCCGTAAGTATTTCTCGATAAAAAAGCTCTGCATTCCTTTTATGAATGCAGAGTTTACTCTAATATAGTTTTTTATATTCATGATGTGTTTTTCTATAGCCACATCATAGATCTCAGGCGGATTTGTTAATTCTGGTCACCATCACTGTCATATCGTCTTTGTTTTTCCCTTTGCTGCATTCTACCGCCATCTCTAAAATTGCATCAGCTATTTCCTGTGTGTTTCTCAACATAGAAGCTGCCATCATAAGCTCAAACATATCCTCATCCATGCTCTCCAAATCCGCAATTCCGTCAGTAAACATAACTATCAGATCTTCATTTTGCAAATCTACTTCTGTCTTTTGCGGTTTAAATTCCTCCAAAATCCCTATGGGCAAAGAGCCCGAATGTATTTTCTTTGCAGACTCTCCACGTATAATATATGAATGAGGCGCCCCTATCTTAGTAAAATCAGCCTTTCCCGTATGCAGATTTATCATACATAAATCCATTGTAGAGAAATTATCCTCACTGCTGGATAATATAAGCAGTTTATTTATGGCGTCCAATATTGTCTTTTCGTCAAATCCTGCGCTGTAGAAATCCTCCATGAGAGACACCGCCGACTCGCTTTCTTTTGCGGCTCGCTCCCCCGTGCCCATTCCATCGCACAGCAGCAGCATAAATCTGCCGTCAGGCAGAGGATAAGCAGCGTGAGCATCTCCCGAAACCTTGCTCCCTTCTTTAGATGCACAGGATATGCCGGTGCTCAGTCCAAACTTCTTTGCCTGTTCAAATCTAAGACGGCACGTTTTAGACGATCCGCACGAAGCTGTATTTTTGACATGCGTCATAGGCCTGCCGCAAACCTCACTTATAACTTTTTTTATTCTGTTTTCACACAAGTCTTTTCCGCCGCACGAACGAACTTTCAAATCGACGGCAATAGCTCCGCCGTGTACTTCGGCGCAAACCTCGCTTACGTCCACAGCCGCCCCGTCCAGCGCACATCTCAGAGCATCCTCCAGCTCCGGTTTAAACTCCAGCTCAGTCTGAACCTCGTTCGAAAGGCTGCCTATAACGCGAGAAACCCCCATGAGCTGCTCGCCGACTATAGCTCGGCTCTCTTCAACACGTTCCTCCAGCCTGCGGTTTGTAAGATAGTCCGCGAAAAGCCTGCGCGCCGACGCCAAAACGCGCTGAGGATACAGGCATTTTTTCGCAAGCCCCTGCGGCATGTCCTTCTCCACAAGATTGGGATTTTTCTGATATCTATCAAAAAGCTTGTGCATTTGCGTTAGTGTTTTATCAAAATCCTTGTCCCAGCAATTTTTATAACACATGCAGTTTGCGCAAGCACTCTCAGGTATCCCCGCCAGCATATAGGATATACTGCGAACCTTATTTTTTTCCGACATGCTCGAGAACACCTTCGACGCATTTGCGAAAACAGCCGACATTTCCTTCAGCCTGCCCACGGTCAGCTGCTTAAAACGCTCAAAATGCAGCGTCTGCTCATATGTTCTGAGCAGATTTGCGTCCACATATCTGCCCAGCTTTTCAGAGAAAGATTTGGGCGTAAACATGAATCCGATAAGAGCTATCGTGCTGTCTATAAAAGGCAGCGCGCTCCTAAAGCCGTATCCAAGATAGAACGATACTATTATATTCATCGAGAAAAACGCTGCGGCCGAGCCCAGCTTTTTTAATTTGCGCACAGCCCCCGCCGACAAGCCGCATATGGCCAACGACGCCATTATTTGCGTATCCGCTCCCGTTATTGCACACGCGAAGCCCAGCGCCGCGCCGACCGCAGCGCCTATCCCCGCTCCTCCGAGATATGCAGCCAGAACAGTTATATAAGACGCCGCGATAGTACGCAGGTATACTCCTGCAATATTCAGCTCTCCGACGCCCAAAACCGCAAGCAGCGTCACCAACGCAACGCTTACAATTTCCTCATCCGTGAGCACCACGCGGACACGTCTCTGAGAAAAAAGCTTGACCACACTGTTCATGACCAGTACCATCAGCATACACACGCACATTTCTATTGCAGAAGAAACAATAGACAACAAAAGCATCATTTTAAACGCGATTGTACATATTGGATACGCAGCGAGTATCGTAATTATAGCCATTCTGGGCTGGAGCTCTATTTTCAGTGCAGTCATCACTATCATAGACGCAGAACAAAGCCCTACGATCGCGAAACTGAACGCAGGATTATCCATCTGAAGTATGAATGTCGCCAAAGACGCCAAAACTCCGGCAAGCGCCATAAACGGATTTATAGTCTGCGCGTTCAGAAAAGACATAAGCACAAAAGCTGCTCCGAAAGGCCATATTCCGCCCGAAATGCTCACCCTGCCTATAAGGAACGCCGCGGCGAAAACACCCCCGAGCCTTAATGCACCGCGCATGGTTACGCCAAGCTGAGCTTCCTCCGGCTTATTTTGTCTCTTAATCTGTGCCATACATCATAATCCTCCGATATGCTTTAGTTTCCGATTATCGGCAGAATTAATTATATATGTACCGCTGTGCGTAAAGTGTCATTCAGCGCGCAGTATGTTCGACATATACCATCGAATACGCACTGTTTTTGCCGTATCCGTTTTTTGTTTGTTGATTAACCTTTCCGTATCGCTCACAGTTTATTTTCTGTTTCTATTCTCTCAAAATGAAAAAACAGAACAAAGTCTGCAATACAATGCGTAAACCCTGCTCTGTTTTTGTTTTATCATCAATTTTATTTACTTGTTTTTTAAAACAAACATGCTCGGATGCAGCCCGCCGGCGCTGAATGTACACTTGTCCTCCAGCTCCATACTCTCCGGCTGCAGCTCTGCAAGAAGCTTTTTTTCATGCGTAAAAAGGAACGCGACCCCGTCTTTTTTAAGCATTTTCGTCAAATTTCTCAAAAACGCCGCGTACAAAGATCTGTTCTCATCATGCGACCCGACCCGCAGTCCAAACGGCATGTTGCATATTACCTCATCGAATTTATCTCGGAACGGCGATCCCGCATTTTTGATGAGAAAATGAGCTCCCGTCTTGGCGTTTCGCTCGTTTTGCCGAGCTGCTCTCAGCGCATCTGAATTAATATCCGTACCCGTGAGAGACGCATAGGAGTATTTTGCTCTTTCAAAAAGCATCGTTCCTGCTCCGCAAAACGGATCCAGCACATCAGCCTTTTCTTTCAAATAAGGCTTTATAAATCTCATACAGCTCGCCGCCACGGCAGGATGAATACTCGCGCTTATCGCGTCGGTACGATACTGGAAACGCCCGTCCAGCTTAGGCGCAGGCGCAGCCCCCAGATAAGCCTTTTCTCTCGTCAGCAAAAGCCGGACGGAAAAAGCATAGTTTGAAGGGCTGTTTATAAGCCCGCGAGGCAGAAGCTCCGCGGCTATCTCAGACGACACCTTGCTCCTGAGCTGCTGTGTAGTCTGACTGTTCAAAGACTGAACGTCTACGCGAAATCTCAACTCACCTTCGCCATACATTGTACGTATCAAATCTTCAAACCCGCCGCTTTTCGCCGCCCGCACCGCCGCATTCATAGTATCGAAGACGCCGTACAGCACATTCATATCATAAAAAGACCGCGCGACATAAAGGCTGCTCAGCTTCGGAACATTCTTCACGCTGACAAAGCCATTCAGCGCTTTATGCAGACTTACGCTGTAGCCCAGCGCTTTCAGCTCCTCGGCCGTCACCTTTGCCGACGGACAGCGCAGAAGAATTTCATTTTTTTCAGGCAGAGCTTTTACCTTAACGTCCGTATCTTCCCCTCCGCGCAAAGAGGATATTGCTTTTGAGAGAGCCGCAGCCTGCTCGCGTATATGCTTCTCGCTGCAATCAGACGGCAGAACATAATCCGTAAGCGCTGTTATCGCGGCGGGAGTACGTTTGGCGTTGCCAATGGCGAGTATAATCGAAGGGCGCACAAACTCCGTCCCCTCCGTATTCAAAGCTTCTATCAGCTCGGAGCAAAATTCATCAGGCTTCAGATTCCCCAATAGCTGAGCTGCGCTCTTACGAACCTTTGGATCTGAGTTCTTGAGCATTCCGGCTGTCTTTTCTCTCTGCAAATCCATATAATGGCTGATAAGCTCTCCCGAAGCCTTAGACGAGGACAAGTCGCAAAGAGCGCGAGCCGCCGCACGGGCGTTTTTCCCTCCGGCAGTCGCCATGCTCATCAGTCTGCCTATCCCCGCTCGGGTAGCGTAAGGCGCGAGGCCCTCGCGTCTCGCCGCAGGAGACGCCTCTGCGAGAGACGCCAGCACTCTCTCCAGCTTGCTTAAATCTACGTTTTCTGTCATGTAATTTCCTTTGCAATTATTTTGCGTGCTTTGGTTCGCCTTTTTCCCTCACGCATGAGTATATCTCTCGCAGTACGTTTTCTGTGCCGTTGGATATTCCGCTGTCCATCATAGCCTTTTTCAGCTCGCCGGATCTGCGGTTCAGCTCATCCAGACTGTCGCGCAGAGTTTCCGGCGTTATATCCGATTGCTGTAAAACTAAACTGAATCCCTTGCTCTCGAAATAATTAGCATTCAGTATTTGGTCGCCTCTGCTCGCCTCCTTGGGCAGAGGAACGAGAAGAGCAGGTATGTTCAGTGCAAGTATTTCAAATATAGCGTTAGCTCCCGCGCGAGAAAGCATCAGGTCTGTCGCAGCGAATATATCCGGCAGCTCCTCGCTTACAAATTCGTACTGTCTATACCCCGCTTTCCCTTCCAGGGCATTATTCAATTTGTCGGCGCCGCGTATATGAGCGATGTCGTATTTCTCAAGAAGATCGTCAATTATGGCGTCTACCGCATCGTTGACCGCCTGCGCTCCGAGACTGCCTCCCATGATGAGCAGGACGGGCTTTTCCCCTGAGAAGCCGAGAAAATTCAATCCGCGCGCTCTGTCTCCGTCGAAAAGCTCGCCTCGCACCGGCGCTCCCGTGACCACCGCGCCGCCTTCCACATGCTTGGCCGCCGCTTCAAAAGCCACCAATACCTTGCTGGCTTTTGGTATTGCCAGACGGTTGGCAAGACCCGGAGTATAATCCGATTCGTGCAGCACAACGGGGGCGCCGCAGCTCTTCGCCGCAAACACCACCGGAACGGTCACAAACCCGCCTTTTGAAAATACGACGTCCGGTTTAATCTGTTTCATGAGCTTTTTCGCCTGAAAATACCCGGCCGCTATCTTAAACGGATCTACAAAATTCTTAAAACTAAAATAACGTCTCAGTTTTCCCGCGCTGATAGAGTAATACTTCAGGCCGGCTTTTGTAATTATATCTCTTTCTATTCCGTCTTTTGTGCCTATATAGTATATATCAAATCCGTCCTTTTCCAGCTCAGGTACCAGCGCAAGATTAGGCGTTACATGACCTGCGCTCCCCCCGCCCGTAAGTACGATTCTCTTAGACATATTAACCTCTCCAATCATAGTAGCTTAAACCACGTCTTATCATACCATAATATTCATCAGGATGCAAAATGCGTACAGCTTTTTAAACTTCATATTTAAACTTTTTTCTTCCCAAGGCATAGACCGCAAGCCCGGCAGGTATCGTCGCCAAAAATACCGGAAAAAAATACTCCGCGTCTAAATATTCAAAAAGTACTCCGCCGAGAGTCGGGCCGAAGGTCAGACCTAAATCCAGCCCTACGTAATATGTGCTGTTCGCAAGCCCTCGCCGCCCTTCTCCCGCAAGCAATATCGCCGTAGATTGGCACACAGAGCACATTATGCCGTATCCTCCCGCCATAAACGCCGCTGCTATAAACATGCCCGCATTGCTCTGCATTACGCTGAGCGAGATTATCGCTCCCGCCGCGCAGATCGAGCTCCCCAGCAGAAAAACCACAAAAGGAAGCTTGTCAAAAAGGTTTTTGAGAGAAAATCGAAGTATCAGCAGCACAGCCGCATAAGCCGGGAAAAAAAAGCTTATATTAACAGACAGCCCGCGTACTTCTGCATAGCTGACCAAAAACGACTGCGTAGCGCAGTACGGTATTGTGAACAGCATTACTATCAAGGCGACGGGCAGCACGTTCTTGTCTATAACTTGCAGCCTGCGTTTCTCTTCTGTTCGGATCGAGGGCTCCGGTTCGCCTTTGTCCTTGACAAACTGTATTATTACAACAGTCAGCAAAGAAAATGAAGCCGCCACTGCAAAAGCCGGTCTGTATCCTATCGCCTGATAAATACTCACGCCTATCGCGGGAGCTACCGCCATCCCCAGTGCATTTATCGCGCCGTAAACTCCCATGCCCGAGCCTATTTTATCTCTGGGAAGCATGTTCGACACCCATGTAGACATACAGACCGAGCAGCACGCAAAGCCTATGCCGTTTACTATCCTCGCCGCAACCACGACCGCCGGATTCGGCGCGGCAATATACCCTACGCACGCCAAAAGCATCAATCCCGCCCCTACAAACGCCAGCTTATATTTACTCAGCTTATCCGCGAGATTCCCTGCGATCGGACGGCAAAGCAAAGAACACAAATACATTATTCCGCCTATCATCCCCATAAGCGCCGCGTCCGTACCCAAATCTGACGAAAAGCCCGTTATCAACGGAGTCACAAGCATAGGGCTTGACATATAGAAAAAGCTCGCCGCTAATACCAGTATTATATCTTTTGTGTATACACGCTGTTTCATCTCTACCTCTTAAATAATACTCAAAAGCCATTTTGAGTTCTTCAATAAGGGGCGCCGCCCCGTCATTCAACAAGTGAACGAGAGGCGAAGCCTCT
>UQXU01000024.1 GCA_900545085.1 uncultured Eubacteriales bacterium | reverse complement strand
AGAGCTAAATCCTGCCTTATAAGCTACCTCGGAATGACAGAACCGCAGGCTCACAGATATATTCAAAAACATGCCATGGACGCACGCATAACGCCGCGCGAGGTTTCCGAAGAAATACTAAAAACTTATGAATACTAACGCCTATGTCTATCTCCTTCTATGCCGCGACGGCACACTCTACTGCGGATGGACGACGGACCCTTCCGCTCGGCTGAAAGCGCATAATTCCGGCTGCGGCAGCAAATACACTCGGGCGCGCCTCCCTGTTCGCATGGTATATTGCGAGAAAATAGACGGAGGTAAATCAGAAGCTTTGCGCCGTGAATATGAAATCAAACACATGACACGGAGCCAAAAGCTTGCATTGATAAACAAGTCAGACAATATACAGTAAACTCGAACTGTTCTCATACAGTTCGACTTTTTTTATCAATTTCTTTAACATAATGTTAACCCAAATATAACTTTCATATTAATATTAAGGCACTTTTGCACTTGACAAATTTTGAACAAAGTCCTATGATTATATAAGATAATTTTTTATTTTGCTAAACGGTTTTTCAACCCTGATAAAGCCATATTGAAAAACTCGTATGGAGCACGGTGGATATGTATTCCGAAGGCAGCGCCGGCTGACCCGCCGGAAAGTGAGATTTTTACATTCAAACACAAGCAGTTTATCTATCCTTCTTATAACTCCGTCTCCCAAACAGAAATTAGGAGATTAAAATGTGAAAGATACAGTACTAACTCTGCTGAGGGATAAACACTACAGCGAATTGCGCGATATGCTGGTCGAAATGTACGCGGCCGACATTGCTTCTCTTCTCGAATCTCTGGAATCTCGCGAGAGAGCACTTATATTCCGCCTGCTCGGAAAAGATCAGGCTGCGGAAGCCTTTGTCGAGTTGGAACCTGATACGCAGGAGCAACTCATAAACGACTTGTCTGACAGCGAGCTTTCCGAAGTCTTAGATGAGCTGTATTTGGACGATGCAGTAGATTTGGTAGAAGAGATGCCGGCTAACGTAGTCCGAAAGATTCTCAGCAATACAAATCCCGAAACCCGCAATCACATAAACGACATGCTCAAATACCCGAAGGACAGCGTCGGCTCTATCATGACGATAGAATACGTAAGCCTGAAGGCCACTATGACTGTGGAAGACGCTTTTCTTCGTATAAAAAGAACAGGGATTGACAAAGAGACTGTATACACCTGCTATGTCAAAGACGCTCACGCGCAGCTGATAGGCGTAGTCTCCGTAAGGACTCTTCTGCTCGCCGAGAGCGACGATATAATAGCAGATCTCATGCAGACTAACATAGTCTCTCTATCCACCTTGGATGACAAAGAAGAGGCTGTGCTGCAATTTAATCGTTATAATTTCCTCGCACTTCCTGTAGTAGATCGAGAAGGCAGACTTGTCGGAATCGTCACTTTCGACGACGCTATGGACGTCATGGAAGAGGAAGCTACCGAGGATATCGAAATCATGGCAGGTATCACGCCTACCGACAAGCCATATCTCAAAACAGGCGTTTTTGAAACTTACACAAAGCGGATACCATGGCTAATGCTCTTGATGATATCTGCAACTTTGACCAGCCGCATATTAAACTCATTCGAAGACGCACTCGCCGCTCAGTCCGCCTTGATATCTTTTATTCCCATGATATCAGGCACAGGCGGAAACGCCGGCTCGCAGTCGTCTGTATCCGTAATCCGCAGCCTCTCGCTGGGCGAGCTGGCTCTGCGCGATATTTTAAAAGTCATCTGGAAGGAAATGCGCGTCTCTGTCGTATGCGGTCTGTCTCTGGCAATCGTAAATTTCGGAAAAATGCTGCTCATCGACCCTGTAACTCCGATGATAGCAGCTGTAGTTTGTATTACTCTTGTATTTACCGTAATCGTAGCTAAATTCGTAGGCTGCGTCTTGCCCCTGCTGGTAAAAACGGTCGGCCTCGACCCCGCCGTTATGGCAAGCCCTGTAATCACTACCTGCGTAGACGCGCTCTCTATGTTGGTCTACTTCCAGGTGGCTAAAGTAATTTTAAATTTATAACTATTTTATAACTAACTCGGCGAGATACGCTCGCAGCACTTTACAGTTTATTATTTTTTAATTTAGATTTCATCAGTTTGACTGTTTTTGTATTTCCGGCGGAGATATGTCTAACCCTCACTGTCCTCGCCGTAATAATTCGAAAGGAAGGGCTTATTTTGCGGTACCCTAAATTTTCGCATAAAGAAATACTTCAACGCTTATCAAACATCCCATTTTTTCATTTTGTTAAATGGACTGTCCTTTCTATACCGGTTGGTATAATCGCCGGCGGTATAGGTACACTTTTTCACTACCTGTACAGCATAGCTGAAAACTCGCGCTTGGCTCATCCCTGGCTTGTTTATTTTTTGCCTATAGCCGGTGTAGTTATTGCACTCTTATATCACTATTTCGGCAAAGATAAAGACATCAGCACAAACACCGTAATCCACGCGATACACACAGACGATAAAATTCCCAAAGCGACCGCTCCGCTGATAGTCATCGCTACCCTGCTGACACATCTTTGCGGCGGTTCAGCCGGACGCGAAGGCGCAGCGCTGCAGCTCGGCGGCTCGCTTTCAGACACTTTTTTATCCCCTTTCCAGAAAAAGCTGCACATATCTTCAAGCGACAGGCACATCATAATAATGTGCGGCATGGCGGCGACCTTTTGCGCTCTGTTTGGCACCCCTGTGACGGCTGTTATATTCTCGCTTGAACTCGCCACAATAGGCGCTATGTATTATGCAGCTTTGGTTCCCTGCACGATATCTTCACTTATAGGATATCTTATATCCAACTTTTTTGGATTCAAAGCTTCAGTATATTCAGTCAACTTCGCATCAATAAACCTCGTTCCCATATTGCAGACCGTCGCTCTGGGAGCTATGTGCGCTTTAGTCAGCATTTTATTCCTGCTAATAATGCGAATTATGACTAAATTTTTCAAAAAATATATTAAAAATACCTGCCTTCGTGCATTCGTAGGCGGTGTTATAATTATAATCCTCACGCTGCTCGTCGGTTCTACAAAATACAACGGCGCGGGAATGTCCATAGTCGCATCTGCAATGAGAGGAGAGACCGAATTTTACGACTTTCTTCTAAAAATACTTTTCACCGCTGTCACGCTTGCATCCGGTTTCAAAGGCGGCGAAATCGTACCTTCTTTCTTCGCGGGCGCCACTTTGGGCTGCTCAGTCGGTCTGCTTCTCGGCATGGATCCCAGCTTTGCCGCCGCTCTCGGTCTTTTGGGTGTATTTTGCGGAGTAACAAATTGTCCTCTTGCATCTATAGTGCTCGGCATTGAGCTTTTCGGCAGTCAAGGGATATTATTTTACAGTATAGTCTGCGCAGTAAGCTACATGCTGTCAGGGTATTCCGGACTATACAGCGAACAGAGCATACTGTATTCCAAATACAGCGCAACAGGTTTCGTGAAAAAACCTCGCAAGAAACGCATATTCAACCTTTGATAAAAAGCTTTATATCAAATCAAAAAACGCTTGTTATAATAATCATAATTATAACGAGCGTTTTTATATTCAATTGCAGTTATTCACTCAAAGCGACAAAAGCATGCTCGCCACGAAAAAGTAAACCACCAAAGACAACGCGTCTACTATAGTCGTTATAAGCGGGCTCGCCATCACCGCGGGATCAAGTCCTACCGCACGCGCCGCGAGAGGAAGGGCTGAACCTACCAGCTTAGCAAGCATAACCGTCGCCAGCAAGGTAATGCATACCACCGCTGCCAAAGACGCCGACACTCCGTCGAATATCATCACTTTGGCAAAATTACAAACTGCGAGCAAAACGCCGCACATGAACGCCACTCGCCCTTCTTTCCATATGACCGCGGGCAAGTCGCGCAGGGATATTTCTCCCAGAGAGAGCGCACGAATCACAGATACTGACGACTGAGAGCCGGCGTTGCCGCCCGTATCCATCAGCATGGGAATATAACATACCAACGCAGTCTGAGCCGCAAGAGCGTCTTCAAATTTGGAGAGTATTCCGCTCGTTAATGTGGCAGAAACCATAAGAAGAAGCAGCCAGGGCGCGCGGCTTTTAAAAAACTCCAGTACGCCCGTCTTGAGATACGGCTGTTCTGTAGGAGTTATGGCGGCCATCTTGTGCATATCTTCCGTCGCTTCTTCACTTATGACGTCCAGCGCATCGTCAAAAGTTATAACCCCGACCAGTCTTCCCTCCGCGTCTATTACGGGAAGTGCGGCCAGATTGTATTTCTGCATCAACGATGCAGCCTCTTCTCTATCGTCGCTCGTTTTTACATATGCTATGCTTATCCTCATTATATCGCTCATTGTCTCATACGGATCAGCAAAAAGCATATCACGTACAGTCGCGCCTCCGATGAGCTTCGCCTCGGCATCTGTTATATAGCATGTGTATACATTATCGTTCTTACAGTCAGAGTTTCTTATATAGGAAAACGCCTGCCTCACCGTCATATCCGCCTTTAGTTTTATCAATTCTACAGACATGACGCTGCCCGCGCTTCCTTCCGGATACTTCAGCAGTTCATTTATCGTCTCTCGCTGCTCTTTTTTTGTGTTCGCCAATATGCGGCGCACCACGTTAGCCGGCATTTCTTCTATAAGATCGGCCGCATCGTCAGATGAAAGCCTCGCCAATACGTCGGACAGCTCTTTGTCTGCCGCAGACATAACCAGCGACTCTTGGAGATCGCTGTCCAGCTCAGAGAAAACCTTGGCTGCCGTATCTTTTTTAAGCACGCGAAAAAGAAGCGTGCGCTCCGCATCAGGCAGCTCATTCATCAAAGCTGCTATATCTGCGGGATACAGCTCCTCCAAAACGTCCAACAGTGAATAATAATCTTTGTTCTGAATAAGTTCGAGTATAATTTTTTTCACGGGTCTTACCTCCTTTTAGGATTTCGGAGGCAACCTAAAAACACTTCGGCTATAGCTTAACCGAACGTCCGCCGCAACGGACATGCCATAGACTGCCTTCGCTGATACTTCGATCCATATCCGTTGCTCCTTTCGTGAAAATTATTATTAACTATGTTTAGGATAGCTCAATACTTAAAAAAAGTCAACGCTGTTTTTAAGTATTTTTCATGAAATTTGATTGTACAAAAGCGTTCTTTTTTATGAACGATTTTTTATAAAATCATTTTAACAGCTCCGCTGCAAATCTATTAATTTCCTCTGCGTCCACATCTGCAAGGCGCACCCCAAAAAGTCCTGCATATTCCAGCTCACTATGCTTCGCATAATGCTTCAGCCCCAGGTCGAACGCATCCACCGCTTTTTCTGTCGGATAGCCGCAGCTCACGACGGCGGCCAGCTTTTTTCCGCTCCAAAGAGCCGTCCGCGGAATTTTTTTCCCATAATATTTGTTCATAGTACGCACCAATCTGTCCATAACTGCTTTCAGCGGAGGAGTGCAGTACCACGAATAAATAGGCGATGCAAAAACAATAATGTCGCTGCGCAAAACTTCGTCAAATATAGTTTTCATGCCGTCATTTTCTTGAACACATCCAAAGCCGTCCACTACATTCTGACATACATTGCAGCCCGTGCACGACGCTATATCCATATCATACAGAAAAAATTCAGTAACCTCTGCGCCGTCGAGCTTTTCCTTGAGAGCGCGGATCACTTTCGCCGTGTTTCCCTCTTTATGCGGACTGCCCATAAGAATACATACTTTCTTTTTCGATTCCATATTTTCATCCTTCCTCGGGAGCTAAATTTGTATTTCTGTTTGCTCTGTCCTCCTCGTAAGTCTCATACCATTCGTGAAACATATGCTCGCGCCCGCCCTGCACGTAGCTTATCACTGTCTCGAGATTTACGTTATACATACTGCGGAATATGTTAATATCTATATCCTTATTTATTTTACGCAGTTCTGATATCATCTGTTTTATCTCCTGCCTCTTGGATTTGCCCACGCCTATAGCATTGTCCTCGGTGAACTTGCACGCGCATTGCAGAAATTCCAGTCCGTTGCGGTTTTTCCACGAAATTATATCTTCTTCCTTTACATAATAGAGCGGACGTATCAGCTCCATACCCCGGAAATTCGTGCTGTGCAGCTTCGGCATCATCGTACGCACCTGAGCGCCGTACAGCATGCTCATCAATATAGTCTCGATTACATCGTCAAAATGATGCCCGAGCGCTATTTTATTGCAGCCTAAATCACGCGCATGGCTGTACAGATACCCACGGCGCATACGCGCGCACATATAGCACGGCGATTTAGGCAATGTCGTCACATATCCGAATATCGGCGCATCATATATCTCCAGTGGAATTCCGAGCAGCTCTGCATTGTCCAAAATTCTCTGCCTATTTGCCGGAGTGTAGCCGGGGTCCAAAGCAAAGAATTTCACTTCAAAATTCACAAGCCAGTGCCTCTTCAATTCCTGAAGACATTTAGCCAACAGCATGGAGTCTTTCCCTCCGGATATGCACACGGCCACTCTGTCGCCTTCCTCTATCAGTTTGTACTCCGAAACTCCGCGCACAAATCTGCACCATATCTGTTTTCTGTATTTTTTTATTATAGACTGCTCCGCCAGCTGTGCTCTGTTCATTTATCTTTTTTTGCTTACTCCGTTTTCATTTTTAAAGTACTGATAGAATCCGCATTTAATATTTCCGTTGTAAAGTTTTCGTTTTTTATCCGCAGGTATTCCGTAATAGCGTTCAAAATGCTCATCCGCAGTAATAAAATACTTTTTAAATCCGCTCAATTTCCCGATTCTTTCTCCCAGCGACGCATAAAGCTCGTGTACCTCATCCGCTTCGCCTATTCGTATCGCATACGGCGGATTTGTAACTATCGTTCCTGTTTCAGTCTGCGGAGAGAAGGAGCGAACATCCGCCGTGCTGAAATGTATAGCGTTCAGCACGCCTGCGCGCCTAGCATGAAATTTAGCTATGTTCAGCGTTTTTTCGTCTATGTCAGATGCAAATATTTCTACGTCTGTGCTGTTCTTCTTTTCGCTCAGCGCGGAGGTTTTTTCTCTGCTGAAAGCCGCCGCCATTTCGTCCGACCAATGCTTTGCATCAAAATCTCTGCTCAGCCCGGGAGCTATAGCCATGGCCTTCATCGCAGCCTCTATCGCTATCGTCCCCGAACCGCACATGGGGTCGTAAAACGGTCTGTCATACCATCGAGTAAGCCGTATCATTCCTGCGGCGAGCGTCTCGCGCAGCGGCGCCTTGGTATTCCGCACTCTATATCCGCGTCTGTTCAGCCCGTCTCCGCTCGTATTCAGCGAAACTGTAACAACGTCCTTCAAGATGCTCACGTATACAGCGTATCTCTCGCCCTCTTCACGATAAAACGAAATTCCGTATTTGCGTCTCATCGCTTGGACTATTGCTTTTTTAGATATAGCTTGAATGTCCGGCACACTCTTCAGCGCTGAACGCACCGAATCTCCCAGAACAGGAAAGTTTGCGCTCTTAGGCAATATCTCTCCCCAATCCATACTCTCTATTCCATCGAACAACTCGTCAAAAGTCGCCGCTTTAAATTCGTTAAGCACAAGATAAATTCTGTCCGCAGAACTGAGACGCAGATTTGCCCTGGCGAGCATATCTGCGTCTGCGGAAAAATAAACTCTCGCATCGCGTGCGTCAATATTCTCCGCACCCATTCTGCGCAGCTCGTCTAAGACGGCACGCTCCAATCCGAACGAACACGCGGCATAACAGCGGAATCTATCTTTATTCATAGTCATCTTCCGTTTCGTGAGCCATCATATCGTATACGGGATCTCCGTCAAACTCTCTCGGCGGAACTTCCTCGCCCGTTATGCTTTCATAAGCATATCGCGCGCGGGTATATGTGACGTAATCCGCCGCGTCGTCGTTCATCCATTCCTTGAGCGTTTTAGCAAAATCTTCGCTGAAGGTCATCCCCATGAGATCAGCTATATCAGCCCTGTGCTCCTCCATGCCTTCATCCGCGGCCATGTCTTTCAGCTCTGAGAGCGCAGTTTCATTCATGGGGTTTATTCCTATCAGAAGCTCTGTCAGGCATATCCTGCCGACGTCTGTCGACGTAGGTATCGCCGCTTCTATTATTCTTTCTATTCTCTCGTCAGGATTCATCTCTGCCATAGAAGTCAGAACACGCTGAACCGCCGCCGAATAATCCCCCTGCTCCTCGAGGTCGCGCATCATCTCTACATAACGCTCGATAGGAGCGGGCATGTCCATCTCCTGTATCAGCCCCACCGCAGCCGCCTTCACGCTGTCAAGCTGTTCGGCATCGAGATCGTCGTCCGGCTCCGCCGCCAGCATTCCATACAGCACGGGATACGTCTGCTCTCTAAGATCTATTATCCTGTCCATGAGCATCTCGGGCATATCGCATCCTTCGCATATATAATCTATCATCATGCTAAGCAGTTCGTCCGGCGAATCTATTTCTTCGAAATACTCGCAGGGGCTGAGCCTATCCAGCCATTCTTTGGGCGTATCCAGCCATTCGTCGTAAAGCTCGTATGCCTTTTCCTCCATCAGCTCCGCATCTTTTGCAATATCCTGATGCTCAGCCGACCATTCCAGCAAATACCTGGAAAAGCGTCCGTCAAAATCTATCATAGTCTTTTTTTTCATGCTAATTCTCCTCCCGATTTAGCTCCGAAAAGAGTTTCTGTTATTTCCTGAAAAAAGCTTTTGGTTTTTTCTACGCTTATCGTCCTGATACCTGATATTCTCACGCTTATTCTGGACACATCGTCCAAATCCGTGTATGCTCTCTGCGCCAGACCGCATTGCAAAAACGCCAAAGCCGCGCTGTCAATATCCTCCGGCGCAATCTCGGGTAAATCTCTCTTTTCTTCGCAATATCGACGAATGACCTTCAAAGCTATATCTGCGCCGTCCGGAATCTCTGCATCGTCGCACATAGACAAAACCGCGCCTCCGACCGCAACATAATCTTCTCTTTCGCCGTTAAGTTCTTTACGTATCTCCTTAGGGATTTTTATCTCGACGTATCTCTCGTTCATAAAAGCCTCATAGGGATGAGGCATATTCAGCTTTTTCATTCCCATCAGAGCAGAACGCTTTATCTCCAAACCGTTTTCGTTCTTCATCAATATTTTTCTAAGCGCCCGCTCAGCGTATTCCGGTTCCATAACCTTGAGACATTCTACAGCGGCATACCTCATCTCCGCTCTTTCATCTTCTAAAGCCCACTCAACGTAGCTTTTCAGCCTTTCATCCTTTTTTGAGGCATTCGGTCTTTTGTACGCAGAATAAAGTCTGCCCAAAATTTTCTCTCGTTCCGCATACGTCGGTTCGCAGCTGCGGAACTGGTTTTTTGAAGTGCCGGATTCTTTGAGTTTTTCCGCTTTTTTCTTAGCCTCTATTACAAGCAGATTGCGCGGAGCTATTCTCTCGGCTTCCTCCATCAGTCTGAAAGCCTCGTCAAAATTACAGCTCCAGCAGAGATACTCCCACATCCTGAGCCGACAGTTTACGTCAAACGGCTCTTCTTTCAAAAGCGCATACGCCGCTTTCAAAAATTTATCCGGTCTGCGCATCCGCTCGTATGTATCCATTATAATTCTCAGCTCGTCTGAATCAAAAGGCTCCATTCCATTGAGCTGCTTCTCATATTCCGATATATCTCCGAGGATTTCATTTGCCATAGCCATTCTGTCACAAACAGCCGTAACCGTGTCGGGAGCGTAGGATTCTATCCTTTCCGCCAAAGCGTCCGCATCCACGAATTGCTCGTTATCAAAAGCGCAAACAAAAGCCTTATGAATAGCGCGCAGCCTGCTGCCTTCACATACCTCCGCCGCTCTCATATAGCAGAGCATCGCTTCCTCGTATCTGCCTTTTTTCCCGCAGGCATCTCCTCTGAGTATAAAATCATGAGCAACACGCCCGACGTCTATCCCCGAGTCCTCATCTTCCTCCAGACGTCTGCGTATCTCTTCGATGTAATCCAGCGCTTCCTCTGCATTTTCCTGTTCCGCTCCCATCAGAATATACTGCGCAAAAAACTCCGCCGATGAATTTAAATCTCCGAGCCAAAACAAGCTGTATGCCATGCCGAATATGCACTCTCCCGCCATATCCGGTTCTTTTCGCTTGAGCATCACGTATTCCAGCAGCGCATTCTCATAATCATAAGCGCTCATGTACAAATCCGCCGCTTCCATATCGTAAATCGTATTATCCGGCTGCATCTCTCGGGCAGTGCGTATAGCCTCAAGAGCCGTCAAATAATCGTCACGATCCAGAGCGCGCTTAAATCTGTTGTAAAAATATTCAGGCTTATATTCAAATTTCAGCACCCTTGCTTTCTCAGCCATCGTCACTCCCCTTTGCCCGAGCCGAGAGCTTCAGTGAGCAGCGCACTCAGCTTATCACCGGAAAAGTGGTATTTTTTATTGCAGAAATGACAAACAATCTCAGCCTCTCCATCCTCCTGTATTATGTCGTTAATCTCTTTAGCGCCCAAAGATATTATCGCCTGCTCAAATCTCTCATCCGAACAGTCGCATTCATACTTTGGAGAGAAGTCGCCCAGCTCTTTTAATTTCATATCCTCAAAAATTTCGCGAACCGCCTGAATCGGAGTCATTGTCTTTATCATTTCTCCATACTTTGCGATATGCTCCACTCTGCTCTCTACGGCAGCTATAACCTCCTCAGGCGCGCCGGGCATCGGGCTTATTATCATTCCGCCTGAACGCATAACAGATTCATCCGGATTAACCCAAACGCTGAGCAGCACAATAGAAGGCTGCTGCTCACTCATGAGAAAATACTGCGCAACATCTTCTGCTATTTCTCCGGAAACAAGCGGAGTTTTCCCCACATACGGTTCCTTCAAGCCTATGTCTTTGACTACAGTTATAAAGCCGTCATGTCCTACCGCGCCTCCGACGTCCAGCTTTCCGTCCTCGCGCACAGGCATGTCCGTCCGGGGATAACCGACGCAGCCTTTTACTTTCAGACCTGCGTTCGCCGTCGCCATTACCGTTCCCGCAGGGCCTCCCCCGTTTATACTCAAAGTGAGATTATGACGCGAATCTTTCAGCTGAGCTCCCATCATTACAGCCGCCGTCAGAGTTCGTCCGAGCGCAGCCGTGCAGACGGGAGAGGTGCCGTGCAAACGCCTGCTCTCCTCAGCAAGCTCAGTAGTATCACATGCAATAACGCTCACCCAGTCCTCCAGCATAATTCTCGACAGTATATCCATAAACTTGTTTACCTCATTTTTTCGTTTCGTTCACGCGTAAAATTCCGCATAGTTTATTATACAACAAATACAGTGGTATTGCACTACCTTAAAAAACATGCTTCTTTAATAATATAAAGAATAATATCAAGTCAAGAGTTTTGTTTCAACAGAGCTGTTGATAAACTCAAAAAATATAAAGCATAACAAAAGACAAGCGCCGGAGCGCTTGTCTCGGAGTGTATTACAAATTATTATCAGAACTTTCTATTTGAGCGCCTTCGCCGTCATCTCCAGCTTCGTGCTCTCTTTATACGGTCTGAACAGCATATAGCAAACGAATGCGAGAAGTACTATCGCTACAACCGTGCCTACTCCAAACGCGCCATACGCGAACAGGCTGCCCAGCTGATATACTATCAGCGCTATAACATAAGCGAATACGCACTGATAACCTATCGCAAACCAAGTCCACTTAGCATTTGCCATCTCGCGCTTGATAGCGCCGATAGCCGCAAAGCAAGGCGCGCAGAGCAAGTTGAAAATCAAGAAGCCGTAAGCCGCCATACCTGCATGACCCGCTCCATTAAACGCCTGCATAATGGGAGACAGCGCCTGAGCTGCTTCTCCGCCTGCTTCTGCAAGCTCCTGCGCATCGCCGACCACGCCGAAGAGTACGCCGAACACGCCGACAACTTCTTCCTTCGCGACGAGACCCATGATCGTAGCAACTGTAGACTGCCAGTTGCCGAAGCCGAGAGGTGTGAATATCCAGCAAATAGCGTTTCCGATAGCCGCAAGAATGCTCGCGTCCATGTCGTCCACCATTCCAAACTGACCGTCTGTCCAGCCGAAACCGGAGAGGAACCAGATGAGAATGCTGGAAAGCAGGATTACAGTACCTGCGCGCTTGATGAACGACCATCCGCGCTCCCACATAGCTCTCAATACATTCGTGACCTTAGGAGCATGGTACGCCGGCAGCTCCATAACAAACGGAGCCGGATCGCCTTCGAAGGGCTTTGTCTTTTTCAGTATTATACCGGACACGATTATAGCTGCTACGCCGATAAAATACGCGGAAGTAGCCACTATGCCCGACCCGCCGAATACCGCGCTGGCGATGAGCGCTACGATAGGCATTTTAGCGCCGCATGGTATAAAGGTCGTGGTCATAATTGTCATTTTGCGGTCTCTGTCATTCTCTATGGTACGAGACGCCATTACTCCGGGGATGCCGCAGCCCGAGCCTACCAGCATCGGAATAAACGACTTGCCGGAAAGACCGAATTTACGGAAGATTCTGTCCATGATAAACGCAATACGCGCCATATAGCCAACATCCTCCAGGATTGCCAGCAGCAGGAACAACACGAGCATCTGAGGCACGAAGCCCAGAACCGCGCCGACGCCGCCTACTATACCGTCTATGACAAGACCTGATACTACCGGATTTACATTCTCGCCCATTATGCTCTCTATAATAACCGGAATGCCGGGTACCCATACGCCATAATCAGCATTGTCGGGAGCGGACGATTCGAGATATGCCTGAGCGTCAGCTGCTGCAACAGGCAGCACTTCTGTCACTTCTTCTGTTTCTTCGTCTACGACTTCATACTCAGTCGTTACATCGGCTGCGTCGGCTATAAACTGGCTCACAACCGCCGCATCCAACTCGTCAGCCTCTTCATTTTCTACAGCTTCGAGGCTTGCATCCAGAGCGGATGTGTCGATGCCGGCTTCTGCTGCCGCTTCTTCAAATGCGGCAAACTTTTCGCCTTCCAGCGTGTATGCGTCGTTCGCTTCTTCATAATCTCCGCGACCGATGCCGAATAGATACCATCCGTCTCCGAAGAGTCCGTCGTTAGCCCAGTCCGTACCCCATGTTCCTACTGTCGATATTGACAGATAATAAACTACGAACATCACTACTACAAATATCGGAAGCGCCAGCCAGCGGTTTGTTACGATCTTGTCTATCTTATCCGACGTCGTCAGTCCGGTGTTTTTGCGCTTGAGAATATCTTTAGTTATAGACGTGATATAATTGTAGCGCTCATTCGTGATGATGCTCTCCGCGTCGTCGTCTTCTTCCTTTTCTACCTCAGCTATAATTTTTTCTATCTCTGCACGTACATTCTCGGGAATGTTCACGAGATCGTGAGCCTTATCGTCTCTCTCAAACAGTTTTATAGCCAGCCAGCGCAGACTATTGTCTCCTGCGTAGGATTTTACTTTTCCGGCAATATCTGCGATAGCGGTCTCCACGTTCTTAGCGAACTCCGCCTTAGGCTCTACTGTCTTTTTTGCCTCTGCGATCTGAGCCGCGCGCGCCGCCAGCTCTTTTATTCCTTCTCCTTTGAGAGCGGAGCATTCCATCACTTCGCATCCGAGAGCTTTGGCTAATTTTGCCTTGTCTATTTCGTCGCCTCTTTTGCGAACCAAATCCATCATGTTAAGCGCCATGATAACCGGAACGCCAAGCTCCAGCAGCTGAGTAGACAGATACAGGTTTCTCTCCAGGTTCGTCGCGTCGATTATGTTTATAATTGCATCGGGCTTTTCATTTATAAGATAATTTCTCGCTACGACTTCCTCCAAAGTATAAGGAGAAAGTGAATAAATGCCCGGCAAATCTTGAAGCACGACTTCTTTATGCCCTTTGAGCTTACCCTCTTTCTTTTCGACCGTAACGCCCGGCCAGTTACCCACGTATTGGTTGCTGCCTGTCAGAGCGTTAAACATAGTCGTCTTGCCGCAGTTAGGGTTGCCGGCAAGTGCGATTTTAATCGCCATCAGTTTACCTCCCTAATTAAATTGTACATTTCAGTTAGAATTAGCTATTATCTATTAGAATTCGCTAATGAATATTAGATTAGCCTAACTCATCTGTAAAAAATGAAGCCCCTGCATTTTGGGTACGCCAAACAAGCGTACTAAAAACGCGCAACAGGGCTTATTTTACTTCGATCATCTCGGCGTCCGCCTTACGGACACTGAGCTCAAAACCGCGAACCGTCACTTCCATAGGGTCGCCCAGCGGAGCAACTTTACGCACTTTAACATCCGCTCCTTTAGTAATGCCCATATCCATTATGCGCTTTTTAACCGCGCCCTCGCCGTGCAGCTTAACTACCACTGCGCTTTCTCCTACTTTAATATCTCTCAGAGTCTTCACGTAGAACCTCCTAAATCATGATTCTGTTAGCGAGACTCTTATCGAGAGCGATACGAGCGTCTTTAACGCTGAGTATGAGGTTTCCGCCGACTTCGGAAATGACGGTGACACTTTCACCTTCTACAAAGCCCAGACCTGCCAGATGGCGGCGCACGTCATCTTTCCCTTTTATGGCTTTAATATAATGTACCTGCCCTTTAGATGCAAAAGTTAACGGCATATTCATATCCCCTCTCTCACCAAATCAACTCATTTGTTACGTAAAACTTTCGTTAGAGTCATCTAACATTCACTTGCATTGTATCACTACTATTATTCATTGTCAATAGTCGCGGCTAAAAAAAGTTATATGCTGCAAACCGCAGTTTATATTAAAAAATACGCCTTAGATTTTGCAGACTTGATATTTTTTCCGCACTTTGATAAAATATTGCTATAATGAGTGTTTTATACCAAATTGAGATTTTCTTTCAATTTGTTGTTTGACATTCCCAATAAAGTATATTGATGAAAAATACTGAAAAAGGAGGACGGCGATCCGGCTCCGCTGTCTCGGGCAGGGTGTCCTCGCCAATATTTATTATGAAATTACTGGAATCGGCAGAAAACTATTTAGAAACAATCCTCGTACTTCAGCTTAAAAAAGGATATGTCCGGTCAATTGATATAGCCAGCGAGCTGCAATTCTCCAAACCCAGCGTCAGCATAGCTATGAAAAAGCTGCGCGAAAACGGCTATATCAACATTGACTCAGCCGGACACATAACTCTGACTGACTCCGGAAGGGATGTTGCAGAATCCGTATACGGACGGCATAAAGTCCTTTGCAGCTATCTCATGGCTCTGGGCGTAGACGAGGAGAACGCCTCGCGCGACGCATGCCGTATCGAACACATCGTCAGCGAAAAGACAATGGAATGCATCCGCGCTCACGCCGCCAAACTGGAACAGGAACATCAAAACGCGGAATAATCTCCCCTTCTCCTCTGCCGTATACTGTTTTTAAAAAGAGGGATCGCATAGAAATCCCTCTTGATTTTAACTATTTAGTTAGTCTAGGTTAACTTTTTTTATTCCGAGTAAAAATTAGGATTTTTTCTTTCAAACCTGTTGACATCTTATAGATAACTATGGTACAATTTAAATGCAGTTAGCATAAGCTAACCGCACCAATTATTTCAACTTATTTTTGCAGAATATGAGGAGGTTAACATGAGCATAGTTATCGTAGGCGGTAACGACAGGATGGTCAGACAATACGTAGACCTATGCAAAGATTACGGATGCAGCGCAAAGGTATTCACGCAGATGCGCGACGGCCTAAAAAACAAAATAGGATCTCCGGATCTAATGGTACTCTTCACCGGTACAGTCTCTCACAAAATGGTGGAATGCGCGCGCAGAGAAGCCCGCAGGCAGAACCTGCCTATCGAGCGTTCTCATTCCAGCAGCATTTCCGCTCTCAAAAATATACTTGACAACCATGCACAAAAAGCATAAACCGCTTGGCCGCTTTGGCGGTCTTTTTTTGCAGTTAAAAACTGCCGTTTTTGTTTTGCACTTTTCGCAGATAATAGAATTAAACTCATATAACATTACATTTTCTTGTTGAAAGGATGACAAATTTATGCATGATAAGAAATGTGCCATAATCGGCTGCGGATTCGTCGGAGCTTCCGCCGCATTCTGCTTGATGGAGAGCGGTATGTTTTCTGATATGATTTTAATCGACGCCAACAAAGCAAGAGCCGAGGGCGAGGTCATGGACCTAAGCCATGCTCTGCCTCTGATAAAGCCAATGCACATCTGGGCGGGCGAATACTCAGACCTCGGAGACGCAGACTTGATAATCGTAACCGCCGGCGCAAATCAGAAAGTCGGAGAAACGCGCATAGATCTAGTCCAAAAAAATGCCGAAATAATCAAAAACATAATCCCTAAAATTAATCAAAGCGGCTTTGACGGCATATTGCTCATCGTGTCGAACCCCGTAGATATCTTAACTCGCATAGCAACAGAGCTTTCCAACCTGCCCCAAAGCAGAGTTTTAGGCTCGGGTACAGTCCTGGATACTGCCCGTCTAAAGTATTACATTGGCCGCAAACTGGGAATAGACGGCAGAAACGTCGACGCATATATCATAGGAGAACACGGCGACAGCGAGCTTCCCGTCTGGAGCAGCGCAAACATTTCCGGCGTACCGATACGTGATTTTTGTTCCCTAACCGGCTGCGAAGGCGGCGAAATAGACGAAGCTGCAATCGGAAAACAGGTCGTGGACAGCGCATATCAGATTATAGAAAAAAAAGGCGCAACGTACTACGCTATCGCCATGTCTGTTAAAAGAATCGCGGAAGCCATCGTTCGAGACGAGCATTCCGTACTCTCTGTTTCCAGTCTTTTGACGGGAGAATACGGAATATCCGGCGTCTGCATGGGTATCCCTTCTATCGTAAGCGCAAGCGGCGTCGAAAAGATACTCCACCTGCCCCTCAGCAGCGCAGAAAAAGAAAAACTCACCGAGTCTGCCAAAACTCTCAAGGACACGCTGGAAAAGGTGGGCTTTTAGCCGCTGATCTCAGTTTCATGTTCTCATGTATTTTCACTCGGTTTATTAACACCAAATCTGCATAACAGTATACTTTATTGATGCAGGGAACGGAGTTCTCCCTCGGTTCGCGCCGAGGTCTCTTACAAAGCTGATGGCGCATCTCAGTTTGCAGTGTCATCAGCTTTTTTGTAAAACAATAAAAGCGGCGTTATTTACGGCTTGCTATGCAGTCTTAAAGCACAACACACCGCAGCAAAAACGCCGGCTGAAAATCATCGTTTTTTCATCATTGCTCGAATTCAACAGTATACGGTCCCACATTTACGCTGTCTATAGCGTCTAAATTTATGACTTTGTCCAGATTTGTTATGTTCCAGTCTAAGTCGCTGCCCGAGCCGCTTAGCTCGCAGAACGTTCCGTCTGCCATTTTAATCTTCACATCAGTCGAGCTCAATTGCTCCATAAGCGTTTTTTCTTTTACATTGCGCAGGAATACGTGGATAGGAGAAATCATAATATCCGCCGCTTTTTGCCCGCCGTCGTAAACATGTCCGCATTTAATTTCAAGCTTGTTTGTCGGAGTCCAAGTTATCGTAAATCTCCCCTCCGCCAGCTTTTGGCAGCCATACTTTTCTGTATAATACTGCAAATCGTCCAATACAAACGTGACCTCTCCGCCCGTAGTGATATCTGCGTTTCCGTCTGCCGTAACTCCAAATAGAATTTTAGCTTTTCCGTTGGCCAAGTCCTGCATATCTTGATTATTCATTATAGTTAAAGCGCCGGTATTTATCTCTCCCGGACGGTCGAAAGGCTTATCCGGAGCGGCTGCAACGGCTTTATCTATATCATCAGGAGTAAGTCTTCCGTTATACATCGTGATGTCATTTACATCAAAAGACACAAATTCTTCCTTCGAAGCCTCAAGCACTTTTTTAAAATTCACGTTTTTAGAAAAGTCAATTTCCAAAACGGCATAAAGAGCTTTGCCGTCGCCCAATGTCTCCGTAACTCTCAGCGTAACATCTTCGTATTCAGCTTCCGCATTTACATTCTGAAAGCCGCTCTTTAACGCTTTTTGCGACGCGGGTGTTATCTCCATAAACGATCGAAAGCCCTCGTCGCAGGACGCTGCCCCTACGCACGAGCACAAAGACAACATGATAACCGTCACAAATATTATTAGTCCACTTCTACGCTTTAAATATTTCATCATTCCATCTTCTATTTGGCTCACATCAAGCCTGTCTATTAAATTTAAATCTGTATTTCTAAAAGTTTATCACAGACGTTTACAGCTGTCAACATATTGAATCTAACTAAACTGTAAGGACAAAAAACAGAGCCTCCTATCGAAACTCTGTTTTTATTATTTTAGAGTATATCGTTTTCGTCAAACTTATCTCCGCATTCAGGGCAGAATTTAGGCGGATTATACGGATCGTCAGGTTCCCATCCGCATTTATCGCATTTATAAAGCGGCGCATCCTGCGGCTTTTTGGTACCGCATTCTGAACAGAACTTGCCCTTGTTCAACGTATGACACTCGGGGCATTCCCATCCTTCCTGAGGCTTTTTAGCTCCGCATTCTATGCAGAATTTTCCCATATTCCCCGTTTTGCCGCACGAGCAAGTCCAGCCTTCGCCGCCCGCCGGAGCATTCGGCTCATGCTGCGCCTGCTTTTGACCGTTTGCAAACAGTTCATTTGCGTTGAGCCCGCCTGATTGCTGCGCAAAGCCCATGCCCATAAAACCTGTCATCGCGCCGGCAGAATTTCCCGCCGCCGTCTCCATAGCGTTAGCCTGAGCCGTGCCTATGCGCGCGCCCATCATATGAGCATTAGTATAAACTCTGGACTCCTGGAATTGAGCTATTTTTTTGCTGCTTTCAGGATCGGGAGTTATGGATGCAAACGCCATAGAGACTATGGAAATGCCGCGCTTCTCCACCCATTCTGCGCTGAGCGACTTGTTCAGCAAGTCGGCTATTTCCTCAGTATACAATAGTATCTGATCGTAAGGGATTTTTTTAAGAGCAATCTGTCCTATCGCAGGCTGGAGGAAATGCTGCACCTCGCTCTTCAGCTGATCGTCTATACTGGAACGATAGAAAGTTTCTTCGACATTCGCACATATTTCAGTATAAAACATAATCGGGTTCGTAATACGATAGGAGTAATTCCCGTATCCTCGCAGCATTATGGTAAAGCCGAACTCACTGTCTCTGAACGGCACTTCGCCCACTCCGACTTTGTTCCCCAATATTTCTTTTGTATTTATGAAATACACCCGCTGGTCGTTCTCAGGCTGACCGCCGTACGTAAATCTCTTGCCGACTTTTTTAAAGCTTTCTTTCAGTCCCTTGAAGCCTGAATCCAGCATGGAAGGCTCTGTGCCTGTGCGGTATTCATATTCGCCCGGCTCAGTGCAAAAATCTACTACTCTTCCGTTTTCGACAATCAACATACATTGACCTTCGTTTACGGCTATTTTAGACCCGTCGGTTATTATGTTCTCGTCTCTTTTCGTATTGGAGCTTCTGCCGCCCACGCGCGCCTGCCCCTTCGCCATAAGCACGTCGGCGCTCATGGAGTCGCAGTATATCAACTCTTTCCACTGGTCAGCCAGAGTTGTAGTTATTCCGCCAAATATAGCTTTGATAAGTCCCATATTTTACCTCTCCAAAGTATGTTATACGTCGTTCCGGTCTCCGCCGTTTTTCGCATCGTCTGCATCAGTCTTTGCATATGCATCAGGATGTATGAACACACCCGTATTGTCTACATGCAGCCCGGGTTTAACCGCTTCAATATTCAGCAATACCCAATCGTATTCACCCGTAGTTATTATGAAGCCGCAGTATTCGCATTTGCCCGAGCTCGTTATCTGCGTCGGCGCGCCGCAATGCGGGCAGGATACTGTAGAGTTATTGCTTTTAGCAAGATCTGTGAGCACGCCCGTCTTTCTCGTGAATGTCAGAATATACTGCATAAAGCAATCTTTGTCAGGATCGCCTTTCAGCACTTTCTTGGTTTTTTCATCTATAATATAATCCACCATGCGCACCTGCATATAAACTTTTAGATGCTCGTATTCTACCGTGCGCTCATAATGATGCAGATATGCCTGATTGACGTTAATTCTGTCTATTATGTTTATCTGACCATTATTTATATATTGCTTGAGCTGTATCTCATGCTGACGATAAAGCTCTTCTTTTTCAAAAGGACGTACTTTAGACCAATCGCGTTCTGTCCATGCGTTTTGCAGAGTGATAAACACTTCCTTTGTCCACGCCATGAACTTGTCATCGTCAAAAAGCGGGTCCACCTGTTTTATGGCGTCGTTAATCGGATATGTAAAGTCCATAGGCTGCTGCGGAGGCGGGGGGCTGTTTCCCACTCTCGCATTCGAGCCTTTCTTTCCTCTTTTGCCTTTCCAGCTGAAAAACAGCAGAAGAATTACTACGATTACTGCGACTTCCACAAATCCGAACTCTTCGTCGCCATCCCCGCTCGAGCTGAAAACAAACAGGTCTGAAGAACCTCCGCTGCTCCAGTCGCTGCCGCTGCTATAATCACTGCCGCTGCTGTAATCGTTGAAATTGCCCACATCTACAGGGCGGAAATCCGCATACGCCGGCGCTGCGACGGCGAATATGAGCAGAACGCAAATCGCAAGCAGCATTATCCTCGTTCTTTTTTTCATAACCAGACTTTATTCCTCTCGATATTTGTTATTCGACATTTTTTATTATATATTATATCATCCGACATGTAAAACTATTTTTCACACTATATTTTTTAAAATGCTATATAATCTATACATAAAAAGGGTTGACAAAACTCTCAGCGTTGTTTAGAATTATATGAGATTAATATCGGCGGGCGAGGCTTTGGCAACCTCAATATGATCCCGCACCTTCCTAAAGCGGGCGCAGCAATGCGTCAATAAGGGTGGAACCACGGAAGCGTACTTTTCTTTCGTCCCTTTGATTCAGGGGCGGAAGTTTTTTTATTATTTCGGAAATTAAACATTTCGCAGGAGGAACACATGAACCACAACGAAAAGACAATGGATAAAATAATAGCTCTTTGTAAAAACCGCGGCTACGTTTTCCCCGGCTCGGAGATATACGGCGGTCTCGCAAACACATGGGATTACGGTCCTCTCGGTGTAGAATTCAAAAACAACATTAAGAAAGCATGGTGGCGTAAGTTTGTAACGGAAAACAGACATAACGTAGGTCTTGACTGCGCCATTCTCATGAATCCTCAGACATGGGTCGCCTCCGGCCACGTCGGCGGCTTCTCCGATCCGCTCATGGACTGCAAGGGCTGCAAGGAGCGCTTCCGCGCGGATAAGCTGATAGAGCAGTACGCCGCGGACACAGGCGAGGACGTAAACCCCGCTCACATGAGCAAGGAGGAAATGCAGGATTTCATAGCTGAGCACATCCCCTGCCCCACATGCGGCGCAAAAGCGAACTTCACTCCCATCCGCAGCTTCAACCTGATGTTCAAGACATTCCAGGGCGTAACAGAGGACAGCGCATCCGAAATTTATCTGCGCCCCGAGACAGCACAGGGTATATTCGTCAACTTCAAAAACGTACTGCGCACGACTCGCAGAAAGATGCCCATGGGTATCGGTCAGATAGGTAAATCCTTCCGCAACGAGATTACCCCCGGCAACTTCACATTCCGCACGCGCGAATTTGAACAGATGGAGCTGGAGTTCTTCTGTCATCCCGATGAAGAAATGCAGTGGTTCGAATACTGGAGAGGCACCTGCCGCGACTGGCTGAAATCCCTCGGCATGAACGAGGAGCACTTCAAGCTTCGCGATCACGACAAAGAAGAACTGTCTCATTATTCAAACGCTACTACAGATATAGAATATCTCTTCCCCTTCGGCTGGGGCGAGCTTTGGGGAATTGCTGACCGCACGGACTTCGACCTTAAAGCTCACATGAACACCTCCGGTGAAAACTTCACCTATCAGGATCCCATCACAAACGAAAAGTACGTGCCTTACTGCATCGAGCCCTCTCTCGGCGTAGACCGCGTGGCTCTGGCGTTCCTCTGCGACGCATACGACGAAGAAGAGCTGGAGAAGGATACGCGCGTCGTACTCCGCCTGCATCCCGCTCTCGCGCCGTACAAGGCCGCTGTTCTTCCGCTCCAGAAGAAGCTCGCAGAGCAGGCTGACGAAATATACTCCGAGCTGCTCAAATACCACAGCGTAGATTAC
>UQXU01000023.1 GCA_900545085.1 uncultured Eubacteriales bacterium | reverse complement strand
GCCGCTGAAGGCTTAGATGGAACCCGCCGCCTATAGAGGCGGGGGACATCTGTTCACAGTTATATTCCTATAATATCATAGGAATAATGCGTTTGCAAGTAAGTTTGCTTATTTTGTTCTTACAGTTTATAATTATTGTGAGGAACATTTAGGAGGAAAGATGATATGGCACGAATAATGATAGTTGAGGACGACAGAGTTATCGCGCTTCAGGTAAAAAAGCATTTGGAGGATTGGGCACATCAGGTCTCTATTGCGGAGGATTTGGCCGACATAATTCCGCAGGCTCAGGAGGAGCAGCCGGAGCTCTATTTGATGGACATAGCCCTGCCGTATTTTAGCGGATACTATTGGTGCGAGAGAATACGCAGTTTTTCAGATGCGCCTATAATATTTATATCCAGCGCTTCCAGCCCGATAAATATAGTTATGGCAGTGAATATGGGCGGAGACGATTTTATTTCCAAACCTTTTGATATGGACGTGCTCACGGCTAAAGTGCAGGCCATGCTCAGGAGAGCATATCAGAGCAAGAGCGCCAATGTTATAGAAGCGGGCGGCGTCGTTCTGATGATATCCGAACAAAAGCTGTCGTATAAGGACAATGAAATTGAGCTGACTAAAAATGAATTCAGAATATTAACCAAGCTTATGCAGAATAAAGGCAGTATAGTTTCCAGAGAAGAATTATGCCTCAGCCTTTGGCAGACAGACTGCTATGTAGACGACAACACTCTGAGCGTTAACGTAAACAGACTGCGAAAAAAGCTTGCAGATTCAGGACTGAACGACTTTATAAAGACGCGGAAAGGATCCGGATATATTGTAGAAGGAAAGCATGAATAAGAATTGGAATATTTTTATATATCTGCGCGACAGACTGCGTATTATTGTGCTTTTGGCAGCTGTGTTGGCGGTTTTCAGCGTGATGACGTGGATATACGACATGCCGAAAGTCGCGATGGGATATACTCTGTCTCTGGCTTTGATAATAATAGTAATATATTTTATAATTGATTTTAGAAGAGAAAAGAGTCGCTTACACAGCATATATTCAGCGATTGACGGCGTGGAGCTGCCCGAGCCTACGGACGCAGTATCTGAGGCGTTTGCAGAGCTGACGGAAAAATTAGAGCGGAGCAAATCCGAGGCGCAGGCGAAGTATTTGAATCTGGCGCAAGAGAACATGGACTATTACGTATTGTGGACGCATCAGATAAAAACGCCGCTTGCCGCTATGCGATTGCTTTTGGCGGATGAAAATCCGGACGTATCGGATATGAGCACGGAGCTTTTTAAAATTGAGCAGTATGTAGATATGACTTTGCAGCATCTGAGACTGCAAAGCAGCTCTACAGATTATATTATAAAATGGCAGAGTCTTGACAGTATAGTAAAAAGCGTGATACGAAAATATGCGCCGCTGTTTATACGAAGCTCCTTGCAGCTTAAATTAGAAGCATTGGAGATTGATGTGCTGACGGATGGGAAATGGCTGGGAGCGGCGCTGGAGCAGATAGTGTCTAATGCGCTGAAATATACAAAAAAGGGCGGCATACGCATATATGTTGAACCGGAAAGAACGCTTGTGATAGAGGATACGGGAATAGGCATAACGCCTGAGGATTTGCCTAGAGTTATGGAAAAGAGCTATACGGGATTCAACGGTCATGCTTCGTCAAAATCGTCCGGCTTGGGTCTGTATTTGGCGAAAACTATACTAAATCGCTTAGGGCATACGATTTTTATCACTTCTGAGCTGGGGAAGGGCACTCAGGTGAGGATAAACTTGGATTCGGCTAAAGTTGAATTTGATGAGCGGCCAATATAGCTTACTCTTTTGTAACTTTAATGTTAGATGAATACATGGCATCGGCCGAGCGCCGATGCTAAAATTTTATATGAAAAAAGCGCATGAATGCGTCTGAAATTCCGGAAAAGATAAAACGAGAAGGAGATATGATATGCCGCTTTTAGAAGTATCAGAATTGAGGAAAGTATACAAGACCAGATTTGGCGGGAACGAAGTCGTTGCGCTGACAAGCGTGAACTTTGAGGTTCTGGAGGGCGAATATGTAGCGATAATGGGTGAATCCGGCTCGGGAAAGACTACCTTGCTCAATATACTCGCCGCGCTGGATAAGCCTACGAGCGGTCAGGTGCTGCTGCGCGGTCAGGACATAACGAGAATAAGCGAAAAGCAGATAGCAGCGTTCAGGAGAGAGAATCTGGGATTTGTATTTCAGGATTTCAATCTGTTGGATACATTCAAGATAAAAGACAATATATTTTTACCGCTCGTGCTCGCGGGGAAAAGCTATCATGAGATGTCCGCGCGTCTTGCGCCGATAGCTCGAAAGCTGGAAATAGAAAATATATTGGAAAAGTTTCCGTATGAAGTATCCGGCGGGCAGAAGCAAAGGACGGCGGTAGCGCGTGCGTTGATAACAAAACCGCAGATAGTTCTGGCGGATGAGCCGACGGGCGCTCTGGATTCTCGAGCGGCGGACAGCCTGCTGAACATATTTTCTGAGATAAACGAAGAAGGTCAGACTATTCTCATGGTTACGCACAGCCTGAAGGCAGCGAGTCATGCCAGACGGGTCATGTTTATTAAAGACGGCAAAGTGTATCATCAAATATATCGCGCGGGGCGCAGCAGCGATCAGATGTATAAAATGATCTCCGATACGCTGACTGCGATGGCGAGCGGCAGAGCGGCAGATATGCGAGGTGATATTTGTGACTAATAAAACAAGCAAGGGATTCTATGCTAAGCTGGCTATGACTAACATGCGGAAGAACGCAAAAGTGTATTTGCCGTTTTTGGTTACATGCGTGATAACCGTTATGATGTTTTACATAGTGTGTGCATTGGCAATGGGAACGGGAATGGAGGGCATGTTATATCCTGCGATGTCTCAATCTATGATGATGATGGGAACGTGGATAGTGGCAATATTCGCTGCGATATTCCTGTTTTATACGAACAGCTTCCTCATGAAGCGCAGACGTAAAGAATTCGGACTTTATAACATTCTCGGAATGGAGAAGAAGCATCTCTCGCGGGTGATAGTATACGAGACGGTGTATACTGCGATTATCAGCCTCTTAGTTGGTCTTTCTTTGGGAGTGTTCTTTGGTCAGCTCTGTGCGCTTCTGCTGCAAAAGGCGTTGAATATTAGCGCGGAAATGCACTTATTTTTCAATCCCATAGCTGTGTTAACTACAATTATAGTTTTAGGAGTGATATTCCTGCTTATAATGTTCAGCAGCATACGCCATATAGTCGTATCCAAGCCGGTAGAACTCATGCGAGGCGGGGAAAAGGGAGAAAAAGAACCTAAGACGAGATGGCTTCTGGCTGTTTTGGGCGTGCTTTTCTTAGTAGGAGGATATTATATTTCATTGTCCACAGAGTCTGCTCTGAAGGCGATAACGCTGTTTTTCCTGGCGGTTGTGATGGTCATAATAGGCACATATTTGCTTTTCAGCGCGGTCAGTATCGCAGTGCTCAAAATTATGAGGAACAACAAAAAGTATTACTATAAGCCGCAGCATTTTATCTCTGTATCAGGCATGATATACCGTATGAAGCAAAATGCGGTGGGGTTAGCGAATATATGTATACTCTCCACTATGGTTATAGTGATGCTGTCCATTACTCTGTCTCTCTATTTCGGGATAGACGCCGCGGTTAATACAGTTGTCCCGAGACATGTGCAGGTTGTGACGCGCGGAAGCCTTGGGGAAAATCCGGAAATAATAAAGCAGGCTGCTGACGAATGCGCAAAAAAGCTCAATACTGTACCGAAAAACACGTTGGAAATTCGCAAGCTGTATACTGGGTCGAACATGTCTTTGGACGAAAAGAATGCAGTAATTAAAGTTGATCCGATAGGCGAGGAATCAAAGGCGATATATTGCACATTTACAACTGCTGAGGATTTTGAAGAGGCGACGGGCGTTCATGTCGATGTGGCGGAAGGCGAAGCCGTAGTAGACAACACTATGTCAAATGAAACCGGCTATTCAAAAATTGAAATCGGAGACGACATCAGCATCAATGTAAGAAGTCAGCGCGGTCTCGCTAAAGAGGCTTACGGCAAATATCTAACCACAACGTACAGAGAAGATATTATCATTGTACATGATGACGATGAATTGAACAGAATAATGCAGTCTTACAAAAAAATTATCGACGAAGAAGAGTGGTTTGTTTATACTCTGAATTATGAATATGATTTCGATATAGACGGCGCAGATCAGGAGCAATTTGCAAATCTAATGAGAAGTTATATGTCTGATTTAGATGTGGATACCGTGCCCAGCGTTTATACCCGAGAAGAAACCAGAAGTGAATACACGTCTTTGTTCGGCGGGCTGCTGTTTATAGGCGTATTCCTGTCGATATTGTTCGCGATGGCTGCCGTGCTTATAATTTATTATAAGCAGATTTCAGAAGGATACGACGACAGAAAGCGTTATGAGATAATGCGGAACGTAGGCATGGATAAATCGCAGGTAAAAAAGAGCATTCATTCGCAGATACTGAGCGTGTTCTTCATGCCGCTGATAACAGCGGGAATGCATACTCTGTTTGCTTTTCCGATAGTGACACTTATGATATCGGCTCTGTTGGTAGACGACGGAATGCTGTATATGAAGATAACCTTAGCGGTGTTTGCGGTGTTCGCCGTGCTGTATGCAATAGTGTATGCGCTCTCTGCTAAGACGTATTATAAGATAACTGCGTCGAAAGAAAATTGAATATAACCGTGAACAGATGTCCCCCCGCCGCTGAAGCCCTAAAGAGCTGAATAAAGGAAGGTTAAGGAAAAGAGACCCGCATGGCTGAGCTGTGCGGGTTTGCGTTATTAAAAAACTTGTTTTTTGAGGATAGTGTAAAATATATTGTTGCTTTTAAAATAGTATGGTAAAATTGACTGCGAGGTGTATAAATTAAGATGATAGATTTACGCAGGAAAAAATACGTTTATATAGTTATGTCAGCTATGATGATTGTGTCGGCGCTTTTTACGGGATGCTCCGTCTCTTTGACTGACGATGCAATGCTGATAAAGAACATTTCATTTCAAGAAGAAAGAGCGGCGGACTGTATAGGTCAGAGTGTAAAGCTGAATCCTAAGATAGAGCCGGGGTTTGCGTTAAATAAAACTCTGCAATATACTACCAGCGACGAGAGCATAGCGACCGTTTCCGACGACGGCACGGTTACCGGAAAAAATTACGGTTCTGTGATTATAAAATGCTCCGCGACGGACGGCAGCGGCAAATCGGCGGAAATAACAGTAGATGTCGTGCCGGATCAGACAGAACTTAAATCCGCGTCCAAGACTGTAACCGGAGAGATAAAAGTAACATGGAAGAAGATAGCTAATGCTTCAAAATATCAGATAATGCTGAGCACGGATGAGGATTTTGGGAAGGGAAGCGAGACCTGCGAGACAACTGATGGAAAGACGACTTCGTTCTCAAAAACAGGGTTGACTCCGGGACAGACTTATTATGTAAAAGTTCGCGCGTGCGTCAAGAAAAACGGCCAGGAATACCGCGGGGCGTGGTCGGAAGTGAAAAAAACAGAGCTGAAATCCAAGGCGAAAGCTCTGGTAATGATAGACGGAAAAACGGGAGAGACGTTGTATTCCAAAAACCCGGACGAGCAGCTTGCAATAGCGAGTATAACAAAAATAATGACGGTAGTTGTCGCGCTTGAAAATGCAGATATGACGGATAAGTTTAAAGTTTCGGGAGCCGCAGACAGAGCGTCAGGCTCGACGGCGGGATTAAAACAGGGCGAGACGGTTACGCTGAAGGATTTGATAGCAGGAATGCTGCTTCCGTCGGGCAATGATGCGGCGGTATGCGCGGCGGAGGGAATAGCGGGCAGCGAAAAAGAGTTTGTGAAAATGATGAACGAGAAAGCGAAAGAGCTCGGATTGAAAAATACTGTTTATTATAATTCGACAGGTCTTACTCCTCGTAATGCAGATGGAAAGTCTACGGGGAAAGAGAACGTATCCTCGGCGGCGGACATGGCAAAGCTGGCGAAATACGCATATGAGACGTTTCCTGAATTGGACGAAATCGCCGCTATGGAAAAATACACAATGTCTAAGACAGAGCTGCAGAACGAGCGTGAAGTATTAACTACAAACTGCTTGAAAATTTTTGACAGCAAGTATTATTATCCGGCTTGCACCGGCTTGAAAACGGGCACAACGCCGGAGGCGGGGAAATGCCTCCTCGCGACGGCGGAGCGGAACGGACGAACGCTGATAGTATGTCTGCTGGGCGATATGAGCGACAATGGCGAATACAGATGGCTAGAGCCCGTCGAGCTGTTTGAAAGCGGCTTTTTGAACTAAAACAGCGCTTATGCAAGCAGAATATGGATAGGCCTTTCACAAACTCCCTCTTGTAAAATCCCCCTAAAATGGTATATAATATAAATAGAAGCAAAACAATTTCATATGTTTAAGAGGGAGAAAAATGAATATGGATGTTGATATTGGAAGGTTTGTCAGCGCTGCACGGTATGCAGACATGCGTGCCGAGTTTTTGCGGGATTGTTCCAGAGGTCAGCTTTCCGAACTCGTCAGATTGGATGAGCTGGACGATCATCTCGCGTTTATTGCAGAGGAAGCGGTTGAACTGGCGGAAACGCTATGGGAAGATATGCTGGAGAATGTGGAGCTGCCTGATAAAGACAGAGATAAGTATCTCGAGGAGATGGCGGAACGAATTGACGATATAGTATGCAGAGAGCTTATATTCTGCTGAAATATACATTCTTTGACCATGCGGATGCAGGCAGTGGTGTTTTTTAAATCATAAGGGGCGTGCGCTCCCCGTCGTGTATGATTGGCGGGGCTGCGCCCTTTGTTAAATAAAGCTACATGGAGAAAAATAAATGAAGCTGGGTATAGTGTTTGAAGGAGGCGCGAGCAGGGCGTTCTTCTCATGCGGAGTCATGGACGCTCTTCTTGAAGAACATATAATTGCGGATTATGTGATAGGAGCGTCTGCGGGAATTGCCAACGGCGTTTCGTATGTTTCCGGACAGTATGGCAGAAATTTGGCTATTGGAACGAAATATACTGCTGACAAAAGATATATGGGAGTGAGACACCTGTTCGATAAATCCAACAGGAGTTTTTACAATCTGCAGTTTGTGTTCGACGATATACCTAACAAATACCTCCCGTTTGATTTTGACGCCTTCGCTGCTTTTGAAGGCGATGTGCTTGCCGTTTGTACGAATATAGATACAGGAAAGGCAGAGTATATACGTGTGCCGCCGGACGACCGAGCTTTTACCGTGCTGCGCGCGACGTGCGCTCTGCCTGTTTTGTTTCAGCCTATAGAAATAGACGGGTATAAATACTTAGACGGAGGGCTTTCAGATCCTATTCCTTTTGAAAAAGCGATTCAAGACGGATGCGACAGGGTGATAGTCGTGCTCACGAGAGAGAGAGGCTATATTAAAAAACGTGAAAGAACGCAGACGGCTATTAATTTGGCATATAGAGAAAACAAAGAGCTTTTGCGCACCATGGAGAGCAGACCGCAGCTCTACAATGCCCAGCGCGAAAAGCTTTTTGAGCTTGAAAGAAAAAAGAGAGTTTTTGTAATTGACCCGATAGAGACGGCAGGGTTCAAACGGACGGAAAAAGACCCGACTAAAATTCGGGAAATATACGATCAGGGAGTGGAACGCACAAAATCGAAAATGTCGGCGCTGCGGGAATATATCGGCAGATAAGAGCATTAGCTGTATTTTTGTGTTGCAATGTGCTATAATATTAGCCGTAAACACTATTTTCGGCAAAGCTTTGGAGGATGCTATGAATTTAGAAAATATAGACAATCTTTTTACCAACACGCTGCGTATGTTATCGGTAGATATGATACAGAAAGCAAATTCCGGACATCCGGGTCTGCCGCTGGGCGCGTCTCCGATGGCATATACGCTCTTTTACAAGCAGATGAAGCATAACCCTGCCGATCCTGAGTGGGATAACCGCGACAGATTCGTGCTTTCCGCGGGACATGGCTCTGCGCTGCTTTATTCTCTGCTTCATATTTTTGAGTACGGCGTCACGATGGAGGACGTGAAAAATTTCCGCCAGCTCGGAAGCAAGACTCCCGGACATCCTGAATTTGGTTTGACAAAGGGCGTCGAGGCTACAAGCGGACCTCTCGGCCAGGGCATTGCTCAGGCGGTGGGTATGGCTATGGCAGAGGCGAGACTTGCGGCGGAATTTAATAAACCGGGTTATGATGTTGTAGATCATTATACATTTGCGCTTTGCGGAGACGGCTGCTTGCAGGAAGGCGTGTCCGGCGAGGCAAGCTCTCTCGCAGGTCACCTCGGCTTAGGCAAGCTGATAGTGCTTTATGACAGAAATCAGATAACGATAGAAGGCAGCACAGACGAGGCATTCTCCGAAGACGTTAAAATGCGTTATCAGGCTTACGGCTGGGAGGTTCTGGAGGTCGCGGACGGAAACACGGGATTCGAGGACATAAACGACGCCATAGCAGCGGCTAAGTCCCAGACAGATAAGCCGACGTTGATTATAGTAAATACAACGATAGGATACGGATCTCCGCTCCAGGGTTCGGAAAAAAGCCACGGCGCGCCGTTGGGAGATGACAATATAACTGAGCTGAGACTGGCGTTGGGATGGGAATATCCCAGTTTTACAGTTCCGGAAGAGGTTACGGATGCGGTTATGAGCTTTATGCGTGCTGCTGACGAAAACGAAAAGAGCTGGAAAAGCATGATGGAAGATTATGCGCAGAAATACCCGGAGGATTACGCCCGCTATCAGTCTTATTTCGCTCCTGTAGAGAGCGCTGTATTTGACGGCGATTTCTATGAGTTCAGCGAGAGCATGGCTACGCGGAAGGCGTCAGGCGTTGTGTTGAACAGGATTGCAGAAAAACTGCCTAATCTTTTCGGCGGAAGTGCGGATCTCGCGCCTTCTAACAACACTCTGCTGAAAAAATCGGAGTATTTCTCTAAGACAAACCGCAGCGGCAATAACGTACATTTCGGTATACGTGAATTTGCGATGACGGCTATCTGCAACGGAATTGCACTTCACGGCGGCCTGCATCCTTACTGCGCTACGTTTATGGTGTTCAGTGACTACATGAAGCCTGCTATCAGAATGAGCGCTCTTATGGGTCTGCCGGTGATATACGTGCTTACTCACGATTCCATAGGCGTCGGAGAGGACGGCTGCACACATGAGCCTATAGAGCAATTGGCTATGCTGAGATCTATTCCGGGAACGTATACATTCAGACCTGCGGACGGTAAGGAGACGGCGGCTGCGTATGAAGCTGCATTGACGTTGGGCAAGCCGTCGGCTATAGCGCTTTCACGTCAGGGATTGCCTTGTTATGAAAATACGGGCAAGGCGGCCTTGAAGGGCGGTTATGTATTAAAAGATGCAGAGAATGCGCAGGTAATACTCATAGCCACAGGCAGCGAAGTTGAATTGGCGCTCAAAGCTTCTGAATCTTTGGAAGCCGAGGGAATTTCTGCCCGTGTTGTAAGTATGCCCTGCGCTGAGCTTTTCGACGAGCAGAGTGAAGAATACAAACAGAGTGTTCTGCCCGACAGCATAAAGGCTCGTGTAGCTATAGAAGCAGGCGTAAGCTTCGGCTGGGATAGATATGGCTGTTCCGAGTTTGTGTGCATGGAAGGCTTCGGCGCGTCAGCTCCCGGCAAGCAGCTTTTTGAGCACTTTGGTTTTACCGTAGAAAATACAGTTGCAAAGGCAAAAGCAGCTATAAAGCTATAAAGAGATAAAAAATGATTATATTTTGACTTTAAAACAGTACGGCAATTTTATACCGTACTGTTTTTTATAGACAAGCTTTTGGCTAACCGCGAGCCGACGAGAGAAAAGTATTGCAGGCGTTATCGCTAACAATGATTTCACACTTACAAAATAATGCCCATTGTATAGCGCGGGATAAGGTGTGAAGCAATAAAGTCGATTTGTGCCCGGATTGATACATTGCTCAGCGCTGCGTCTGCTCCCGGCTGTAATATCCCTGCTGAATGATGAAAAAATCCTGCTTGGAGTATTATCTCTCGGCAGGATTTTTCTGTTAAAAAATGCAGCTTTTAAAAGCTGCGTCGAGAACAAATATTTTAAACATACCGGCATTGAAAAACATCAAAATAAAAGAACCAGGGGAACGGCGCGCCATGCGGAGAGTCAAAGTCAGAGGATAAAAACAGAGCATGGCTGCGCCGTGTCGAAGAGGAAAAATAGGCTTGTAGGTATTTCCAATTCCAGTATACAGTACGGAATTGGCTGTGTCAATACTATATCTTGTATATTTGCAGCGTGTTTGTATTAAAATTTGTAATATATCTTTTTGCAAAATTTTCATAATTTGTTTACATGTCATGCGCATTGTGCTAATATATATGGGTATAAAAATTAATTAGTACACTTACAATAATGTCTGTACTGAATGGAGAAATAATGTTATCAAAGTTAAGTGTTAAAAGACCTGTAACAATATTGCTGGCGGGTATCGTGGCGGTTATATTAGGCGTAATATCGTTTATGAATATGCAGACTGACTTAATGCCAAGTATGAATCTGCCGTATGTTGTTATATATTCAGCATCGCCCGGTTCGAATCCCGAAAAAATCGAGCAGAGCGTCACCGGTGTTCTGGAGAGCGCGGCGGCGCAGACGAGCGGGCTGAAAGAGATGCAGAGCGTGTCCATGGATGGTGTGTCTATGGTTATATTGGAATTCAATACCAACACCAACATGGATGCGACGATGATAGATTTGAACAACAGCGTAAGCGCTGTTCAATCTGAGCTGCCGGACGGGGCTACGGCTCCCGTGCTTATGAGAATCAATCCGGATATGATGCCTGCGATGGTGCTGACCGTAGATTCAGGCAATATGGATATGCAGGAGCTTTCTGCTTTTACTAAAGAGAATATTATTCCTGCGCTGAACAGGGTGGACGGCGTAGCGTCCGTATCTGATAACGGATTGGTAGAGAACCAGATAAAAGTAACGCTGGATCAGAGCAAGATAGATGCTTTGAATGAAAAAATAATATCAAGCGTAGATAAAGAGCTGGGCGACGCTCAGGCTGAGATAGATAAAGGCAAGGCGGAACTCCAAAATGCCAAAAGCGAGCTGGAGAGCCAAACGGGGATGCAGTATAGTCAGCTTGTTAACGGTCTGTCCCAGATAGACAGTGGAATATCGCAATCTCAACAGGGCATTAACGCCATAGATGCTACACAAGCTGAGCTGGAAGATCAGCTCGCAGCTCTGGAGCTTCAGAAGGCTGCGCTCGAAGAGGTTAAAACGTCGGTTGAATCTCTGTCAGAGCTTGATCAACAGATTGCATCTATGGAATCACAGATTGAGGAGCTTCAAGCTCAGATAGACGCGACTGAGGATGAGTCTCAAAAAGCTGCGCTTGTGGCACAGAAAGAAGCGCTGCAAGCTTCATTAGATCAGCTGAAACAGCAGGCGGCCCAGCTGAACGAGATTATCTCAGCTATGGGAATGACACCGGAAGAGCTTGACCAATCTATAGCTCTGCTGGACGAAGGAATATCGGCATGTCAGGGAGCTATAGACGAGATGCCGGGTCAGAGAGCGCAGCTCGAAGCTGTACTCAATCAGCTCAGCGAGCAGAAAATAGCTCTGCAATCCGCTCAGTTCACTATGTCTACGGCCGTATCCGAGGCGGTGGCAAAGATTACAGCGGGAGAGGCTCAGCTGGAACAAGCAGAGGCTCAGCTGGAAAGCAGCAAAGAGAGCGCTTACAAGGCGGCGAATCTTGACGGCGCAGTTACTATGAGTGCGATAAGCAGTATACTTTCCGCCGAAAATTTCTCTATGCCTGCGGGGAATGTATATGACGGAGATGATAAATACGCCGTTAAAATAGGCGACGAGTTTGAAGGAGTAGATGAGATAAAGAATCTGCTTTTGTTCGATACGGGCAAAAATGCGATAGGGAAAGTATATCTCAAAGATGTGGCTAAGGTAGAGCTGACGGACAACTCGGACGACATGTATGCCAAAGTAAACGGGAATAATGGTTTGCTGCTGACAATTTCAAAGCAGAGCGAAATGTCCGTCTCGGAAGTGGCGTCCGCGCTGCGTGATGAAATGGCTGAGCTGAGTGAAGAATATCCTGATGTACAGCTAACTGCCCTTATGGACCAGGGAGTGTATATAGATGTAGTAATTCAATCTGTATTGCAGAACCTGCTTATGGGCGGCGGTCTTGCTGTGATAATGCTTTTGATATTCCTGCGCAGAATAAAGCCTACAATTATGGTAGCGGTCAGCATCCCTCTCAGCCTTATTACGGCTGTAGCGCTCATGTACTTCTCCGGAGTTACAATAAATCTGATTTCTCTTTCCGGTCTGGCGTTGGGTGTCGGAATGCTGGTTGACAATAGTATCGTAGTTATTGAGAACATTTTCAGACTCCGTGCCGAAGGCATGAGTCCTGCAAAGGCTGCCTTCCGAGGTACAAAATCAGTTTCAGGCGCTATAATAGCATCTACATTGACGACGGTTTGTGTTTTTCTGCCAATAGTATTTGCTCAGGGGATGCTGCGTGAGCTGTTCCAAGATATGGCGCTGACTATAGCATACTCTTTGCTGGCGAGTGTGGTTATAGCTATAACCATTGTGCCGGCTATGGCGACTAAGTTTAAAATATCGGCTTCAGTGAACGACACGGGGTTTTTCAGCAGGCTGCTGGAAAAATACGAACATGTCGCAGCGAAGTCCTTGAGACACAAATGGGTGGTTATTGGAGGAGCGGCTTTGCTTTTTGCAGTAAGCTGCATAGGCGCTGCAAATCTGGGTACGGCGTTTATACCTGAATCTGACAGCGAACAAATTTCCATAACGCTCTCGGTAGAAGGAGATGTGAATGACAAAGAGCTGAGGTCTCTGAGCGATGAGGCTGTAGACCGCATAATGCAGATAGACGGCATAAAGACTGTGGGCGCAATGCAGAGCGGCGGCATGATGAGTATGGGAAACAGCTCTTCTGTTTCTATGTATCTGCTGTTGGATGAGAGCAGAAATAAGACGAGCCAAGAGATATGCTCAGAAATATTAGATAAGACTAAGGACATGGAGTGTGATATAAACGCCTCGTCCTCCGGCATGGATATGAGTATGCTCTCCGGCAGCGGCATAACGGTATCTATAAGCGGCGATGATTTGGATGTATTGAGAAAAACCGCGGGCGAAGTTGCGGATATTTTAAAAGACGTCCCGGGAACGGCGGAGATATCCGACGGCTTTGAGACTGCGCCGACAGAAATTCGAGTAACTGTAGATAAAAACAAGGCTATGGAGTATTCTCTGACGGTGGCTCAAGTTTATTCTCAGGTGGCGGACGCGCTTTCCGACGAAAGGGATGCGTTGGATATAACTCTCGATACGACAGATTACACTGTAGTAGTAGCGCAGGGCAGCGAAAACAAGGTGACAAAAGGCGAGCTGACCAATTTGAAACTGGACGGCACAAAAAACCGGGAAGATGCAGTGGTAAAATTAGGAAAGATTGCAGATATAACGGAAGAAAAAGGCTATGACAGCATATCGCATGAGGATTCTGTCCGCACGGTTGAAGTTTCGGCTCAGCTCGCCGACGGATACAATATAGGAAAAGTGAACTCAGCGGTAGAAGAAGCGATGCAGGACTACGAACCTCCCAAGGGCTATGAGGTTACGATGGGCGGCGAAGGCGAGTTTATTGCAGATTTAATGAAGGATCTGGTGTTTATGGCGGTGGTTGCTATAGTTCTGATTTACATTATTATGGCTGCTCAGTTCCAGTCTTTCCTCAGCCCGTTTATAGTAATGTTTACGATTCCGTTGGCATTCACGGGCGGATTGCTGATGCACATAATATGCGGTATTGAGCTTTCCGTAGTGTCTATGATTGGGCTTGTAGTCCTTATGGGCATAGTAGTAAACAACGGCATAGTGTTTGTAGACTGTGTGAACAATCTTCGTCAAGACGGAATGGAACGCAGAACAGCTCTGATAGCTGCGGGGAAAATAAGAATGCGTCCAATACTGATGACTGCTTTGACTACAATACTTGGTCTGGTTACTATGGCTCTTGGAATTGGCACGGGAGCGGATATGCTTCAGCCGCTTGCGCTTGCTATAATAGGCGGTCTGGCATACGCGACGCTGCTCACGCTGTTCGTAATTCCTGCGCTGTATGATATATTTATGAAGCGCGAAATCAAGGCTATAAAAGACGAAGATTTATAGATGCAGTGTAAACTATCGGTCTATACTATTGACGTTTCTTGCAAAATGCTATAAAATATAGCTCGTAAAGGAAAAAAATCTGGAAGGAATGCAAGACCTTGATGATAAGACTAAAGAAAACATTCGCCGTTTTGCTTACTGTGGTAATTTTGCTGCAGCTGGCGAGCTGCTCAGAAACAAAAAAAGAAGTAGATTATGAAGAATACGAATACTGTTATGTCGAGGGCAGGACGGTAGACGACGACCCCGCTCAAACATTGAGCATTTACAAACCTAAGGGTGTTGCGTCCAAGTCAAAGGTAGTAATGTATTTTCACGGAGGATCTTGGTACGGAGGAGATAAAAAAAATAAAGACATAAACAAGGTGCGAAACGACTATATAAAAGCGGGTTTTACTTTTGTTTCTGTAGATTACAGAATGAAAAGAGACGGAGCTCTTTTCCCGGACTGCATACGCGATGCAAAAGCGGCGGTTAGATTTGTGAGAGAATATGCGGATGTTTTAAATCTCGATGCTGAAAACATAGGCGTAATAGGTCATTCGGCAGGCGCGTATATCGCTCTTATGCTCGCTCTGACTGATGGAGATGAAAATTTTGAAGACCTGAGCATGGGATGGGCTGACAAATCCTCATCTGTTCAGGCTGTGCTCTCTGCAGCTGCGCCGACGGACTTCCAGGACAGTGAAAGCTACCGTTTCAATCCGCCTATGACTTTTGCAATACTCAATTTGTTGGGGCCAAATTATACTATAGACGTTAAGATGAAGCGTGAGGCAAGCGCCGTAACGTATGCCGAAAATGTAAAAGTTCCTATTTACATGATTCAGGGCGAACAGGATCCGGCTATCCCTGCGAAACAGGCGGTCGAGATGTCTTTGGCAATGAAACGAGCCGGAGGAGATGTAACTTTGAAGCTTGAGGAAAATGGCACTCATGCCAAAGGAACTCTATTTACTAAACAAAATAGAAAAGCAGCGGTGAAATTCTTTAAGAAAGCGCTATCGTAACATTGTATTAAACGAAAAAGTCAAGTGAAGCTCATAGCTTCGCTTGACTTTTTGTCGCATTGGAAACGGTATGATTTGCAATCTACAAATAGGATTCACGCCTCTTTCATATTGCTGTGGTACACTTACTAGCACAGTTGATTTAGAATTTACGCCGCAGTACGTTTCGGCAGGAAAGGACCAACCAGATGAAAAGAAAACTAATCACTTTACTCTCTGCTGCGCTTTGCGCGTGTTTTGCTTTTGCGGGATGTGCCAGCTCATACAACACATCGGGAACGAGCAGCAGTTCGTCAGATTCCTCAAACGATAATCTAGTAGTAGCTACGGTAGAGGATAAAGAGATAACACTTGGGACTCTGAATAATACGCTGGATTATTATTTGAACTATTATTACGGCATAAGCCGAGATGATGAGTCGCAGTCTGAGACAGTGAGCACGCTTAGAGAGCAGCTTATGAATGCTTTGATATTAGAACAGGTGCGCGTTGTTAAGGGTGAACAGCTTGGTTATTACGATAATCTCACTGATGATGAAATTTCTGAAATTGAAACATACGCCGATGAACTTATAAGCTCTTGGCGCGAGACTTTTGTAAGCCAGGCGCAAAGTGAGAATTCTGATTTATCTGAAGAAGAAGCGGACAAAGAGGGCGAGAAGCTTCTGAACGAGTATATGGAAGAGAACGACTATACGCGCGATAGAATAATACAGCTCAAGAAGGACGAAGTAGTTGCGGATAAGCTTTACGAAGAGTATACGAAAGATATAACTGTATCCGATGACGACATAGAAGAAGAATACAACACCAGAGTAGAAGAGGACAAGAGCACATTTGGCTCCGACATGGATTATTATGCAACAATGTGCCGCTACGGAAGCACGATATACTGGAATCCTGAAGGCGCGCGCAAGGTGCAGCAGATTCTCATTCCTTTCACAGATGAGGATCAGGAAGCTATCTCGAATGTAGACAGCAGCGATGAGGATGCTCTTGCCAAAGCTGTAAAAACTGCTCAGGATAACATAGAGGACGAGGCAAATAGCCTCTATAAAGAACTCACAGAGGGAAAGACTTTTGCCGATGCTCTTTCCGAACAGGAAAATTCCGACAGCACGATGTATGTAGTTGTAGACGGGATTGAAAGTACGTATGACGAAGCTTATGTTAAAGCAGCGATGTCTCTGAAGAAACTGGGCGATGTTTCCGAGCCCATTATGACGGACAGCGGATGCTATATACTCTACTATGCCAGCGATGTAAAAGCGGGCGCGGTAGATCTGGATAAGGTAAAGGACGAAATTTCAGAGAGCCTGCTGGAAGATAAAAAGAGCGAGGAGTTCTATAATACATGCAACAGCTGGAAGGACGAAATGAAGGTCGAGACCTTCCCCGAAGTGTACGAGACTGAGACTGCCGGCGCTGAGGCTTCCGAGAGCGCTGAGTCTGAAGCGAGCGCAAGCGCTGAAGCAGCGGCGAGTGTGGCGGCGGAGGCTTCCGAGAGCGCCGAGGCATCGGCTTCTAACTAGAATACAAAATTAATCATTAAAAGACGCGGAATGGGGAGCATATCAGTCCCGATTATCCGCGTTTTTTTATTTCGCTGCTCGTAATTCAGCTATTGATATTTATATTCCGGTTATCAGATCCCATATGGCAGAGCGGTATTCCACAGTTTCTCCGGATTGTGCTTTTGTGTCTACTATACAGAGAGGAGGAAACATAACGCACCACCAATTGTGTCCATCGCCTTCTCCCAGAGTTATTCTTAGAGCGTCGTATTTACCCGCCGGATATAGAACTCCGGAATATGTCCTGTCGGGGAAATCATAAACGCCCATATTAGCCGTTGCGGTGTAGTCAAAGCCGTTTTCACTCAGAGTTTCGTTGGCTACGGCTACTATTTCGTCGAGGTGATCTGAGACATATTTTTCTGCGCCGAGCTTTCCTCCTGTCTGCAGTATGTCGTCAGAAGTGTATTCGAGAATCGCGTCGCGCACAAGGAGCTTTACGTTCTGATCCTGTTCACTGTCGCTGTTTGCCATTATGTGCAGTCTTAAAGGCCCTGAGCCGGAATGAACAAGCATTATTGTAAATATTGATATGATTATTGCGCAAACTGCGCACGTTATTCGTCTTTGTTTCATGTTATTCCCTCCGTTCGTGGATAATTATTGACGCATAGAAGGGAAAGTATACATAAAAAGCACAGTTCTTTTTAGAGTAAAAACTGCGCTTTTTATTATGTTTATGTTCAGTTGTTTTTGAGTTTAGCTGTAAAGACCTCGCCAAGACTAATGGGTTGGTAAGACAATTTGGATTTGCGCAGCCCCTCCATGCCCATGTCCTCTTCGCGGTCTACGTATTTCACATCGGGGAACTCTCTGCGGAGAAATTCGCGGTTAATGAATGCGTATGCTCCGCTGTAGTCCGTGTCGGCTTTTTCAATGATAATGTGCGCGGTATCTTCGCTCATGTATTCGCCTATGGTGAAGGCGACTACCCGCATTCCCACTGTGATGGCGGCTCCTTTTAGCTTTAGAGCGTCAAAGTTGCTCAGCAGTTCGAGTATAGCCGTGCGTTCGTCCAGCGAGCCGTCGTCTTCATGGCGCGAAAACCATGCGTCGATTACAGGGCGGCACACGTCCAGATTCTCAGAGGTGAGAGATATATATTCCCAGTTGTTGTCAGCTTCAAATCTGTTTGCGTGGTTGCGTTTGCTGTGCAGCTTTTTGCCGGAGAGTGTGCGTAATTTCTCTGCATCATATACATAGTCGTAAAAATCGCGCTGAGGTATAAATTCGAATTTTCCGGGACATGCCTCCTCCAATTCCTTTACCATGTCCTTATCCAGCGGTTCGAATACAACTTCGCCAAGCTCGTCTAAAATAGTGTTTATAACTTTAGCCGCGTTGCATCCCCCTTGAGGATACATGCAGTAGGTCGGCTTACCCGGCATGAAGGAGAATATGCAGAAGGCGTCGTCTACTATGGTGTAGCGATAGTTAAGGTCGTTGCGCCACATATATATGACTGCAAATCTGTAATATGAAATTTTACTGTGTCCGTATCTTTTGCAATATTCGTCTCTTACGTCGAGTGTAATCTCTTTAAAATTTATCATGCGATAATTATATAGCTAATTGCTATGATTTGTAAACCCTTTATTTGGTTCTGTCGAACATTTTACTCAAGGAGAATATGCGCCTTGCGAGCTCAGGGGAGTCTGCGCCTTTCTTCATGCGCCATTGCCAGTTGCCTTCTAAAGTAGCGGGAGTATTCATTCGGGCGGTTGTGTCCAATCCCAGAAAGTCCTGCATCTGGAAAATAGCCAAATCTGAGCGGCTGCTCATCGCAGTGCGTATCATTCCCCAATCTGCGCCCTCGTCCTCGTTCAAGCCCATGTATGCTTTAGCGTACTCGTAAATCTGACTGTCTGTGCTGTCCAGCCATCCAAGAAGTGTATCGTTGTCATGCGTTCCCGTGTAGTAGACGCTGTTTGTCTCGCTCATATGCGGCAGGAAGCTGTGGTCGCTCGGATTGTTGAATGCGAATTGCAGTACCTTCATGCCGGGCAGTCCGCTTTCATGCAGAAGCTCGTATACGTCAGGCGTCAGATCGCCGAGATCCTCTGCGATAAAGCGCACGTCTTTAAACCAGCCGAGTATAGTGCGGACGAATTCAATCCCCGGGCCGCGGCGCCATTCTCCTGTCGCGGCGGTTTTTGCGTCGGCGGGTACGGCCCAATAGGTAGACAGCCCGCGAAAATGATCTATTCGGATTACGTCTGCAAAGCGAGACGCGGCTCCGATTCTGTCTATCCACCATTTGTAGCCGTTTGCTTTCATCGTGTCCCAGTTGTAGAGGGGATTGCCCCAGAGCTGACCGTCTTTTGAAAAATAATCCGGAGGAACGCCTGCTACGAGGGAAGGTCTGCCGTCTTTGTCCAGCAGGAATTCGTCCTGATGCGCCCAAACGTCAGCGGAATCAGAGGATACGTATATTGGAATATCGCCTATTATGCGTATGCCGAGAGAGTTCACATAAGTTTTTAGCTTAGCCCATTGTTTAAAACAGAGGAACTGTAAAAATTTGTGATATGCTATTCTGTCTGATAAAAGCTCGTTGTATTTTTCAATAGACTCATGAGTATGAGCGCGTAGATTTTTATCCTCCCAATCTGTCCATGCTTTTTCGTTAAAATGCTCCTTTGCAGCGCAGAATAATGCAAAATCATTTATCCAGCTTTGCGACGCTGCGAACTCTTCTGCTTCTTTTTTTAGAGAAGCGTCTGCGTTTTGAAAAGCATGAGAAAGAAGAATATTGCGCGATTCGGCGACAGAGAGCATATCCAGCCTGTCCTCTTTTGCGGTACGGCAAAGCCTTGCGGCTTCGCCTTTTTCCAGAAGACCTTCATCTTCGAGTATATCCATGTCTATAAAGTAAGGATTACATGCAAAAGCAGATATAGACTGATATGGTGATCCGCCTGCTCCGGCTATGCACGTTGGGAGTATCTGCCAGTAGCTCTGACCGGCCTCGTGCAGAAAATCCGCAAAGTGGTATGCTGCTTTGCCGAAAGTGCCTATGCCGTGAGGCGATGGGAGAGACGATATATGTAATAATATTCCGCTGCTTCGTTCCATGTGTGTTGCTTCCTTTTGTGAGTTTAAATTTTATTTTTCAAATTCGTCCAGGCTGGCGAATTCATAGCCGCCCTCGCGCAGTCTGTCTATCACGTCGCCGAGTATAGCCGCGTTGGTATCCGATGTGGAGTGAAGTAGGATCACGGCGCCGTTATGCATTCTGGAGCATATCTTTTCTATGCTTTCTTCATGTTTGGGCTGCTCGTCATCTACCCAGTCTTTATATGCGAAGCTCCAAAATACTGTCTTGTATCCCAGCTCCTGTGCGGTTTCAAGGACGTATTGGGAGTATTTCCCCTCCGGAGGACGAAGATATTTCGGCATATCTTCTCCTGTCAGCGCTTTGTACTCTGCGTTGAGTTCGTCCAGAGCGGCGGAAAAGTCGGCGGGGTCTGTCAGTTTTGTCAGGTCGGAGTGCTCCGCCGTGTGATTTCCGACTATATGCCCTTCGTCTTTCATGCGCACTATGAGGTTTGGAGCGCTGGTGACGAAATGCTTGGTTACGAAAAATGCGGCAGGTACATTTTTGGCCTTGAGCACATTGAGTATTTTCTCAGTGTTCCCGTTTTCATAGCCGGCGTCAAATGTAAGATATATTTTGCTGCTGCCGGGATTGCCGAGACAGTATACGTCGTAGCTGTCTATGAAAGGCGCGTCGTCCGCTACTGTAGGCTGAAGTCCGTCGTCGCGAGGCTTGAAATACCAATTGTAGCCGGCGGTTTTGTTTTGAGCCGTCGTCAGCATAGCGACGGGGGACAAAGTGAAATATACAAGGGCGGTAGCTATCGCGAATAATGCGAATACGCATCCGCCTATTGCCAGATTATGCTTCATATTCCTGCTCCTTGCTGCTGTTATAGTATAGCAATTATACGCAATTTGCAGGAAAAATATGCTAGAGCTCGCGTGTTACATCGCGCAGCCATTTTCCCGTTCTGTATCTGAATGCGCAGACTATCAGGCGCGCGGGTATGTCCAGCTTCAGCGCGATGTACGTCAGGGCGGTGGGCATGTGCAATACAAGACCGCATATCCACCCTATGGGAATGGAGAAGAACCAGAGTGTGAGTACGTCGATAAGTACCGCAAATCGAGTGTCGCCGCCTCCTCGGAAAATACCTACCATCCAGACAGAGCATACGGAATCGAGAAGCAAATATGCGGAGGTTGCGTTTAGCATTTGGCCGGCGATTTGGACAGTGGAAGCCTCGAGCGTGTACATATTTAGTATCGCAGGCTTGAGAACAAAGAGCAGTCCGCCCATTATTGCGCCTATTATGAGTACGACTATGAGCATGGTATTTGCATTGGTCTTGGCCAGCTCTTTGTTCCCGCGGCCGATTTCTTTGCCTGTCAGTACAGCCGCCGCGCCTGATATGCCAAAGAGCATTACGGAACCGATCTGCTGCATTACGTTCGCTATGCTTGCGGCAGAGACAGCTTCCTGTCCCATTCTGCCGAGCACCACGCTAATCATGAGTATACCCAGCCCCCACATGGTCTCATTCAAAGTTACGGGTATACTGTACTTGACAAAATCAGGAAAGAGCTTTCGGTTTGGGCTGAAAAGATCGCGCAGATTAAAGTTAAGCTTTTTATCTATACGCAGAATGTATATCATTATTGCAATTACGTCAAAAAGACGCGCGGCGACGGTTGCTATAGCCGCGCCTTCGACGCCTAAAGCAGGAGCGCCAAGCTTTCCGAATATGAGAACCCAGTTAAGTGCGACGTTGATAAAAAACGAAATAATGTTTATTATCAAAGTTGGACGTACAAGCTCGACGCCGCGCAGAAGAAGTATAATAGTGTTGCTCAGACCGTATGTAAAATATGTTATGCTGACTATACGCAGGTATTTAGCGCCCAGCGCTATTACGTCAGGCTCTCCGGGGACGAAGATGCTCATTATGCTCTCAGGAAAGAGCAAAACAATAGTTCCGCAGATTACGCTTGCGCAAAGCGCGATTATAAGAGCAATAGAGAAAATCGGGCTGATGGCTCGGTTTTCTTGCTTTCCGTAATACTGAGCGACGAGGACAGAGCCTCCGCTGGCAAGACCAAAGCTTATCAGAGAAAACAAAAAGAACGGTTGGTTGGCTATAGAAACGGCGGAAAGCGCGGTCTCTCCCAATCGTCCGACCATGAGGTTATCGGCCATGTTCAGTCCGAATTTTATTAAGTCCTGCAAAGCAATAGGCAATGCCAGAGCGAGCAGTGTTTTGTAAAAGTTTTTGTCGCGGGAAAATCTCATTTGCACCTCCAGATACGCTTCCAAA
>UQXU01000022.1 GCA_900545085.1 uncultured Eubacteriales bacterium | reverse complement strand
TTGAGGTTTTTAGGATGGGAATGGGAAAAAACGAAGATGCAGCTAAGCTGGCCGGCGAGCTGAAATATCAAAATATAAAGCTGGATGTTTTTACAGAAAAGCTTAAAGAGGCTCTGAGGGCAAGGGACTTTCGAAGCTATACGAAAATCCTGCTTAGGATGTATTCGTCGGTTTCTCTCCCTCTTCCGGGGAGCGTCCTAGATCTGCTTGCGTTTGATGTATCTGCCGCTCAGAAATATGACATTGCAGAAAGCTATCTGAAAGAGATTTTGCTCTGCATAAAAGAAGATGAAGATGATTGAAGCTTTACTGTTATGTATATATAAAAACGGACGTATTATACGTCCGTTTTTTATTATAGTCGAGTTAGCTGTTATGCTTTTATGGGCTGAGCGTTTGCGCTCATTTTGTTAAGAGCGTGAGACAGCGGCTTGTATATGGCGAACGCAACTGCAGAGTTTACGCCTGCCTTCACAAGATTAAAAGGAATGATTGCAGGAAAAAGCAGCGCTTTGACCGCTTCTACAGGGGCGCCCATAAACAGCGGAGTGATAATCAGATTTGCAACTCCCATAACAGCAGCCATAGCCAGACACCCAATGACGAGAGATACTACCGTCCAGCCTGTGCCGGGACGCAGTTTTTTTACGTTGCCTGCGACGAGTACGAGAGTACATGTGGATATTATGTGCATTATTATACCGTATAATCCGCTGGCTGCGCTGACCGTTATTCCCTGAATGATAGAGGTTACTATTGTCAGTATGCAGCCTGCCAAAGGACCGAAGGCGAACGTCCCTATGAGAATGGAAATGTCGGCCGGGTCGTATTCGAGGAAGGATACAGCCGGGAAGATAGGGAAGTGAATCAACGCTACGAGTACGATAGAGATGGCGATGAACATAGCCATAGTGATGAGCTTTTTCGTGTTCATAGATTTGGTCATAAGAAATAACACTCCTGAAAGTTTAGACATATTTCTTAAAAATGCGATTCGTACAAAAATACATGAAGAGGAAGAACGCAAAAAAGCCCCGGAAATAAATCTCCGAGACATAACGTACATCGCGCGAAAAACACGGCAATGAAAATGACTTCTTCTACCATCCAGACTATAACTGTCGGTGATGGAATTGCACCATCTCAGCCTGAAACAGGCTCGCGGACTGTGACCGCCGATCGGGAATTTCACCCTGCCCCGAAGAATCGCTTATTTAAGTTACTTATATAGTATCATTTATATATGGCTTCGTCAATATATTCCGCGAAAGAATATAAGACAAATTAAGGAAATATTTGGTTAGTTTAGAATAACTCGATTTGACTATCACAAATAGAAAATGTATAATAAAGCTGTAAGAGAAGGTTTAATAATATTTGCAGCGCGATTAGTTTATCGTTTATATTGATTAAAAACAGCGCTGAAAATGTCGTGCAAAAACAGGAAACAAACGGCAGAAAAAGGATAATAATTTAAGAAGGAAATAATTATGAAAATTACATTTCAAGGTGCGGCTCATGAGGTGACAGGAAGCTGTTTTCAGCTGTCCGTATGCGGCAAAGAGATACTGGTAGACTGCGGTATGCGTCAGGGTGCGGGTCTAAGAGATCAGCAGCTTAGGGTAAACGCGGCGGACATAGACTGTGTACTTCTCACGCACGCTCACATAGATCATTCCGGATTACTTCCTCTGCTTTACAAGAGGGGCTTTCGCGGAGAGATATTCGCCACAGGCGCGACGTGCGATCTGTGCAGCATAATGCTGAGAGATAGTGCACATATACAGGAATTTGAAGCTGAATGGAAGTCCAGAAAGGGTAAGCGTTCCGGCAAAGGCGAGGTAGAGCCGCTTTACGATTCTGCGGATGCAGAAGGCGCGATATCTTTGCTGCGTCCGATGGATTACGGCAAAGAGTATACGCTTTTCTCCGGGGTGGTTGTGAAGTTTACCGACGTGGGTCATCTGCTCGGGTCGTCGTCTATAGAGGTTTTTCTCGAGGAGGACGGTGTAAAAAAGAAACTTATCTTCTCGGGAGATATAGGAAATCTGAATCAGCCTATAATAAAAGATCCTCAGTATCTGGACACTGCCGATTATGTCATAATGGAATCTACATATGGAGACAGAAGCCACGGCCCCGTTCCCGATTATGTAGGAGAGTTTACTAAAATAATTCAGCGCACATTTGACCGCGGAGGAAATGTGGTCGTTCCGTCGTTCGCAGTAGGAAGAACTCAAGAAATGCTGTATTTTTTGAGACAGATAAAGCAGGACGGATTGATAAAAGGGCACGACGGTTTTAAGGTATATGTAGACAGCCCTCTTGCAAACGAGGCGACGACGGTATTTAATAAAAATGTGCGCGGGTATTATGACGAAGAAGCTATGGAACTGATAAAAAGCGGAATAAACCCGCTGACTTTCCCGGGGTTAGTCACGGCGATAAGCGCGGAGGAGTCGAAAGCGATAAACTTTGACGCAGACCCGAAAATCATAATTTCAGCCAGCGGAATGTGCGAAGCGGGCAGAATACGGCATCATTTGAAACACAATCTGTGGAGAAAAGAATCTACAATACTTTTCGTAGGATATCAGGCCGTCGGAACTCTCGGCCGCACTATAATAGAAGGCGCAGAATCTGTTAAACTTTTCGGAGAGCAGATTAGTGTAAAATCGGAGATAGTGACTCTCTCCGGCATAAGCGGACATGCGGATCACGAAGGGCTGATACGCTGGCTGACTAATATAACCCCCAAGCCGGAGCGCGTATTTGTAGTTCACGGAGATAATGAAGTCTGCGAAAAATTCGCTACAGAACTTTCGCAGTCGTACGGCTACAGCACAGTGGCTCCGTTCCCGGGCACACAATACGATCTTGCGCTGAACGTCTGCACGGAATACGGAGAGCCGCTCAAGCCGAAGGAAGCTCCGGCGCGCAGGTTTGCTCCTGCATATCAGCGTCTTATCGCTGCGGTTGAGAGACTCTCTGCTCTTATCAGACGCTGCGATGGCTTCGCGAACAAAGATATAGCGAAAATAGCTGATTCTGTGAACAACATCTGCGATAAAATCGAGAAAGATTTGTGAGTATAGATAAACAATATCCGGCGCGGGATTATTCGAGCCGGATTAATTATATTGCGGCCTTTGTGCAGCGATGTAAAAACGAAATGCGTAATTTATTGCCGAAAGGCCAAAGAATTGATTGGCAATGTGTGTTTGCGGGATGAAATTGACAAAATTTACTGCAAGTGATATAATCTCTAGCGTGATTGCCCGGTCGGATTTAACAGATATTTTGTGATATTCCGGCAATATTTTAGGGGTTGGGACGTGCGGTCTGCGTTGATAAAGATGCTGCAAATATGCCATTAATAATCAGCGCATTGTGATTGCACATTATTCATAGGCGCGTTTTGGACGCCGTGCTTTTCTTCTCTGTTATATTTTTATTAATGCATTGTGAGAAAAGTATTTGCTTTTGACGGCATTGCCGTTATAATATAATAAGCACTACAATATTAAATCGGAGGATTATCAACAATGACAACACTTGATACAGTTCTGGAAGTAATTGCGGAGTTCGTTGACGTAGATCCGGCTGACATCACTTTGGATACTACAATCGAGAGCCTGAAGATCGACTCTCTCGATATGGTAGAGATTGTAATGTCTCTGGAAGAAAAGTATGACATTCAGATTGAGGAACAGGGCGAGATCAAGAAGATTGGCGATCTGGTTGAGCTCATCGAGAGTAACAAATAATGATTAAGACACCTATTTGTGAACTTTTTGGGATTGAATATCCCATTTTTCAGGGCGGCATGGCTTGGGTCTCGGACGCAAGCCTCGCTTCCGCTGTCTCCAAGGCGGGCGGATTGGGGATTATCTCCGCGATGAACGCAGGTCCTGATTATCTCCGTGAAGAAATTAAAAAGTGCAGAGCTGCGGTGGATGGCAAGCCCTTCGGCGTAAACCTGATGCTCATGAGTCCTTTTGCAGACGATATTGCTCAGGTTATAATTGATGAAAAAGTAGAAGTTGTAACGACAGGCGCAGGTCTGCCGTCCAAATATCTGCCTGCGTGGAACGATGCGGGTGTAAAATGCGTCCCCGTGGTGCCTTCTACGGCTATTGCGCGCAGAGTTGTGCGCCAGGGTGCGGTTGCCGTAATTGCAGAAGGCGGTGAATCCGGCGGGCATGTAGGCGAGCTTACGACTATGGTGCTTGTGCCTCAGGTTGTAGACGTTGTTGACGTCCCTGTTCTCGCTGCCGGCGGCATAGCGGACGGACGCGGAATAGCCGCGGCGTTTATGCTGGGCGCTCAGGGTGTGCAGTGCGGTACGCGTTTTCTCACAGCTACGGAATGCACGATACACGAAAACTACAAGCAGCGCATACTTAAAGCTAAAGATATAGATACAATGACCACGGGCAAACGCCTGGGGCATCCCGTAAGAGTGCTTAGAAATCCGTTCGCACGCAAATTCTTTGCGATGGAATACGATTCTAATATTTCAAATGAAGAGATAGAGAAGTTCGGCGCGGGCTCTTTGCGCATGGCGGCTCGCGAGGGCGACCTGGAGAACGGCTCTTTCATGTCCGGACAAATTGCGGCAATGGTGAAGGACGAGGCTCCGTGCGAAGTAATAATCAAGCGTATGTTTGAAGAAGCTGAGGAAGTGCTGAAAGGGGCTAGTAAATGGGTAAAATAGCTATTGTATTTTCCGGCCAGGGTGCTCAGTATCCCGGCATGGGAAAAGAGCTTTATGAATCCAGCCGCGCTGCTAAAGCTGTTTTCGATATGGCGGAGAGCATACGCCCCGGTACGCTCGCGCAGTGCTGGGAATCGGACGCTGCAACTTTGGCGATAACGGAGAATACCCAGCCGTGTCTTTTCGCTATGGATCTTGCTGTGGGAGAGGCTCTGCGTGAGGCCGGCGTGAAAGCGGATGGCGTAGCGGGCTTTTCTCTCGGAGAGCTTGCCGCGGCTGCTTTTTCCGGTATGCTCAGCTTTGAAGATGCGTTTCGCATTACGGTAGAGCGTGGAAAGCTTATGCAGGCGTGCGCCGAAAAAAATCCCGGAGCTATGTATGCCGTTATGCGCATGACTCCCGAAAAGGTGGAAGAGCTTGCGGCTAAATTTGAACAGGTATATCCGGTAAACTATAACTTCTCCGGTCAGACTGTAGTCGCCGGTTCGCCGGAATCGCTGAAGGAATTTGAGGCGGCGGTAAAGTCAGAAAAGGGACGCGCTATAAAACTCAAAGTGGGCGGCGGATTCCATTGCCCGTTTATGAATGACGCAAGCGCAGAGTTCCGTAAATTTCTGGACGGATTTACTTTTAACGAGCCTGATATTCCCGTTTATTCGAATGTGACGGCTCAGCCGTACAGCGGAGATCCGCGCGAGCTGCTTGCAAAACAGATAATCAGCCCTGTAAGATGGGCGCAGTCTGTTGCGAATATGGAGTCTGACGGATTTGACACATTCGTGGAGGCCGGCGCGGGAAAGACGCTCAGCGATCTTATAAAAAAGATAGGCGGAGCGGAAATCGTAACGCGGGCAGAAAACGATGAAACACTCAAAGAAGCTCTTGCGGCTTTAGGTATAGAAGGCTGATTGAATATGAGTAATAAAGTAGCAATAGTGACGGGAGGCAGCAGAGGAATAGGCAGGGCTATTGTGCTCCAGCTGGCGAACGACGGCTTTGACGTCGCGCTGGTATATGCCGGAAATACAGAAGCTGCTCAGCAGACTCAGGCGGACGCCGAATCTGTAGGCGTAAAGTGCAAGGCTTATCAGTGCGACGTATCTGATTTTCAGGCTTGCGGTGCGCTTGTGAAAAATATATTGGAGGATTTCGGCGGAGTAAATGTGCTCGTCAACAACGCTGGCATAACCAGAGATATGCTTTTTATGCGCATGAAGCAGTCTGAGATAGATTCAGTTATAGATACGAACTTGAAAGGCGCTATGCACATGGCGCATCACACATGCGCAAAGCTGATGCGCGCAAAAGACGCAAGAATAATAAACATATCTTCTGTTGTCGGAATGAACGGCAATGCAGGACAGGCTAATTATGCCGCTGCTAAAGCAGGTCTCATAGGCTTTACTAAGAGCCTGGCAAAGGAGCTCGGCGGAAGAGGAGTGACCTGCAATGCAATTGCTCCGGGAGCTATAGACACGGAGATGACTCGTGCGATTCCTGAGAAGAAGCTTCAGGAGCTGGCGGATACAATTCCGCTCAGACGTATAGGTCAGCCTGAGGATGTGGCGAAGGTCGTAGGCTTCCTCGCTTCTGACGCGGCGTCTTATGTCACGGGTACGGTTATCCCGGTTGACGGCGGCATGGTTCTTTGATTGAATATGCGCCGGAAAGGAGAAGCAGATGAAAAGAAGAGTTGTCATTACCGGTATGGGCGTTATTTCTCCTATCGGAAATGATATAGATACATTTTGGAATAATGCAGTGCAGGGCAATATCGGAATCGGCCCCATTACACGTTTTGACGCATCAAACCTCAAAGCTAAAGTGGCGGCTGAAGTAAAGGATTTTGTTCCGGCTGATTTTGATTTGGATAAAAAAGATGTGCGCAGAATGGATTTGTTCACGCAGTATGCGATGGCAGCCGCTAAGCAGGCTGTGGATCAAAGCGGGATCGTGGGGAATATAGATCCTGACCGCTTCGGCGTGTATATCGGCTCCGGCACGGGCGGTATGATTACATTCGTGAACGAAACTAAGAAGATGCTTGAAAAGGGACCGGGCAGGATTTCTCCCAACTTCATCCCGACCATGATACTCAACATGGCGTCAGGCAACGTTGCTATAAAATACAATGCACAGGGACCTTCCCTCCCCACTGTAACGGCGTGCGCAACCTCTACAAATTCTATCGGCGAGGCTTACCGCGCGGTTATGCACGGATATGCCGACGCTATTATTACAGGTGGTACAGAAGCTACCATAACAGAGCTCGCTGTCGGCGGATTTGTAAACTGTCAGGCTCTCAGCCTGTCTGAAGATCCTGCGTTGGCGTCGCTGCCTTTCGACAAGAGACGCGGAGGCTTCGTCATGGGCGAGGGAGCCGGTATAGTTGTGCTCGAAGAGCTGGAGCACGCTAAAGCGCGCGGAGCGAACATAATTGCCGAAGTATGCGGCTACGGAAACACGTGCGATGCTCACCATGTAACAGCTCCTCGTCCGGATGGTTCGACAGCGGCGAAGGCTATCGCGATGGCGGCTAACGAAGCGGGGCTTAGCGCAGAGGACGTGCTGTATATTAACGCTCACGGCACAGGCACGCCTCTAAACGATCCCTCCGAGACAATCGCTATAAAGAAGGCTCTCGGGGACGACATTGCGTATAAGGCGCATGTAAGCTCTACAAAGTCCGTGACAGGGCATATGCTCGGCGCGGCAGGCGCGATAGAGGCTATCGCAAGCGCGCTGGCGCTGAAAAACGGCGTGGTTCCGCCGACGGCAGGTCTGGAGCAGCAGGACGAGAGCTGTGATTTGGACTGCACACCGATAAACAGTAAGGAAGCAGACCTCACGGTTGCTCTTTCCAGCTCGCTGGGATTTGGCGGTCACAACGCCTGCATAGCTCTGCGTGCTTACAAGGGCTGACGAGGGAGAGAAATGGACATAAAATTAGTCAGAGAGCTGGCTGAGATAGTAAAAGAGCTGAATCTTTCAACTATCGAGGTCGAAGAAGGCGAGACCAAGATTAAGATAGAAAACGCTAAGGCAGAGCGGGAGGCGAATTCCGCTCCTCAGCTCGCTCCCATTAACACAGCAACTCAATTTGTAGCACCGAATCCGGCTATGGAGAAGGACCCCGGCTTGGACTTCAATGACGTCAAGACGGTCGATTCGCCGATGGTTGGCGTTTTTTATGCTGCGCCGAATCCGGACAGCGAACCGTATGTCGCATTGGGCAGCAAAGTCAAGAAGGGCGATGTCCTATGTATAATCGAGGCGATGAAGCTTATGAATGAGATTGTCGCCGAGCAGGATGGAGAAATTGTGGACATTTGTGTTTCCAATGGAGATGTAGTCGAATACGGTCAGACACTTTTTAAAATATTCTGAGATTTCGGAGGGGAGAGATTTTCGTGACTAGAGATGAACTGAAAGATATTCTGCCGCATCGTGAGCCGATGCTGCTGGTAGATGAGGCGCAGCTTGGAGAAGACGGCGTTGCTACCGCATACTATCATGTCACAGGCGACGAGTGGTTCCTCAAGGGTCACTTCCCGGGAAACCCCGTTGTTCCCGGCGTCGTACTTTGCGAAATCATGGCACAGGCATGCGCTGTCATTCTCGCGGATGAGCTCAAAGGGAAAACGCCTTATTATACAAGCATCGACAAAGTTCGTTTTAAAGGCATGGTAAAACCCGGAGACACTATAGTAACTACTGCGCGTTTGGACAAAAAGCGCGTTCCGTTTTATTTCACTTCAGCGGAAGCGCATGTGAACGGGAAGCTTTGCGCTAAGGCTCAGATGTCCTTCGCTGCTCTGGAAGGTCAAGAAGGTTAAACAGTGTTTTCTAAGATACTAATAGCAAACAGAGGCGAGATCGCCGTAAGAATAATACGCGCGTGCAAAGAGATGGGCATTTCTACGGTGGCTGTCTTTTCGGATGCGGACAGAGAGGCGCTGCATGTCAGCCTCGCGGACGAGAGCATTTGCATTGGACCTGCGCCTGTGCAGGGGAGCTATTTGAATAAAGAATCTATAGTTATGGCTGCGAAGCTGACAGGAGCTGAGGCGGTGCATCCCGGGTATGGCTTGCTTTCGGAGGACAGCGGCTTTGCTTTGCTTTGCGAGGAAAATGATCTCAAGTTTATAGGGCCCAGTGCAAAAACGATAAGCCTGGCGGGCGATAAAGACGAGGCCAGAAAATCTATGAAGAAAGCGGGCGTGCCTACCGTTCCGGGAAGTCCGGATATTGTACGAGATGCAGAAGAAGCTAAAGAATTGGCTTTGGAAATAGGTTTTCCGCTTCTCATAAAGGCCAGATCCGGCGGCGGCGGCAGAGGCATCCGTAAGGTTAACTCTATAGACGAAGTCAAGCGCGCGTTCGAGACTGCGACGGCTGAGGCGCAGAGCGCGTTCGGCGACGGCGCGGTGTATATGGAAAGATTTATGCGTCCTGCGCGTCATATAGAGATTCAGCTCATCTGTGATGATTACGGCAATGTTGTCTGTCTCGGAGAACGCGAATGTTCCATACAGCGCAAAAACCAGAAGCTTGTGGAGGAGAGTCCTTCGCCTGCGGTTTTCCCCGAGCTGCGCGAGCGCATGATGGCCGCTTCTGTATTGGCGGCAAAAGCGGTGGATTATCGCGGATTGGGCACTGTAGAATATTTGTTGGATACTGAGAACAACTTCTACTTTATGGAGATGAACACCAGATTACAGGTAGAGCATCCTGTCACAGAGCTGGTTACTGATATAGACCTCGTAAAATGGCAGATCCGTGTGGCGGCGGGGCTTCCGCTGGAGTTTACACAAGACGATGTGAAGATTAGCGGTCACGCTATAGAGTGCAGAATAAATGCAGAAAATCCGCTTCAGGATTTCAGACCTTCGTGCGGTACTATTACAATGCTTCACGTCCCTGGGGGACCGTGGGTCAGATTTGATACTGCGCTCTATCAGGGTTATTCCATACCGCCTTTTTATGACTCTATGATAGCAAAGCTTATAGTTCATGCTCAGACTCGCGAGGAGGCTATGCGGAAAATGATAGCCGCGCTCTGCGAGGTAGTTATTGAAGGCGTGGAGCACAACAGAGAGCTTCAGGTTGCTATTATTTCCGATGAGGATTTTCAATCCGGAGATTACAATACGGGTTTTATGGAAGAGCACAAGCTGCTGTTCTAAATTTTAAAATATTATTAGGGGAGTGAATGAATGCCGCTTCAAAAAAGTCTTTTTTTGAGACCGAATGTGACTCTCGAAGGTATAGATAAAAATAAAGGCGTGAGCAGGGATAAGCTTGCGGTTTGTCCGGCTTGCAAAAAGACTTCTTACGTATCCGGACTGCGCGAAAACTTTAATATATGCCCTCATTGCGGTGCGTATGAAAAAATGAGTGCGAGACAACGTATAGAAATGCTGGCGGACGAGGGAACGTTTAAAGAGCTTTTTGCTGACATGACGTCGAGCGATCTTATAGATTTTCCCGGATATGCAAAAAAGCTTGAAGACGCTGTCAAAAATACGGGAGAAAATGAAGCGGTCGTAACAGGAGAATGCGAGATCGGCGGTCAAAGATGCGCGCTTTTTGTGATGGAACAGAGCTTCCTCATGGGGAGCATGGGTACGGTTGTCGGAGACAAGCTGGCGAGATTGTTTGAATACTCCATAGATCGCTCGCTCAGCGTCGTGGGCTATACGGCTTCCGGCGGCGCGCGTATGCAGGAAGGTATTTTATCTTTGATGCAGATGGCGAAGGTAAGCGGAGCGGTAAAGCTGCACAGCGATGTAGGGCTGTTCTACCTCACTGTGCTTACGGATCCGACGACGGGCGGCGTGACGGCAAGCTTTGCCATGGAAGGCGACATCATCCTTGCGGAGCCGAACGCGCGTGTGGGATTTGCCGGTCCGAGAGTGATAAAGCAAACTATAAGACAGGAGCTTCCGGAGGGATTTCAAAGATCTGAATTCCTGCTGGAGAAAGGCTTTGTAGACAATATAGTAGAGCGAAGTGAACAAAAGGCAGTGATAGCGATGCTGCTGGAATGCCACGCGGGGAGGGAAGCATGAGTGCATATGACAGTGTAATAAAATCCCGTGCCCAAGGCAGGCCGACAGCAAAAAAATTTATAGAGAATATTTTCACTGATTTTTTTGAGCTGCACGGAGACAGACTTTTCGCCGACGATGCAGCTGTGGTCGGCGGCATAGCTAAGCTGGACGGAGAGTTCGTGACAGTAATAGCTATAGAAAAAGGCGAGGATACTAAAACTAAAATCAAACATAACTTCGGAGCGCCGAATCCAGAGGGTTACCGCAAGGCTCTGCGCCTGATGAAGCAGGCGGAGAAATTTAAGCGACCGGTTATTTGTTTTGTAGATACATCGGGAGCATACTGCGGAATCGGAGCTGAGGAGCGCGGTCAGGGAAGCGCGATAGCTACAAACCTTATGGAAATGATGATGCTGCAAACGCCGATTATATCCGTAGTAATCGGAGAAGGCGGGAGCGGAGGCGCGATTGGGCTGGCGGTTGCCAATGAAGTATGGATGATGGAAAACGCATACTATTCAGTCATATCCCCCGAAGGCGCCGCGAGCATAATCTGGAAGGACGCTTCCAAAGTGGAGCAGGCGGCTGAAGCGCTGAAATTCACAGCGGCGGATTTAAAAAACTTCGGCGTGATAGAAGAAATATTTATGGAGAATAATGGTCAGGATTTTTCGGATGTTTATTCGCAAATGAAGAAGGAACTGATTGAGAAAATAGCGTATTATGATTCGCTTTCCGGCGAGGAACTGGCGCGTCGTCGATATGATAGATTTAGAAAGATAGGGAGAACGCAGCAATGATAGTTTTAGTTACGGACAGTACTGCATATTTAACCCAGCAAGAAGCGAGAAAGCTTGGAGTGATATATGTTCCGATGACGTATACGGTAGACGGCGTTCTGAAAACGGAAGGATATATTGACGAGTTTACATATGACGGAAGTCTGAATTACAAGATTAACGACATGAAAACTTCGCAGCCGGGCATGGGAAGGATTCTCAACACTTTTGCTTCTCTGCGTGCTTCGGGTCATGAGATTCTTTGCGTGACGCTCTCCTCCAGATTGAGCGGAACATTCAGCAACGCATGCGTATGTGCAGAAGAGCTGGGCAAAAAGTCTATTAGAGTAGTAGATTCCCGCATGACTGCCGGAGGTCTTTTTATGCTGGTGCGCCGTGCGAGAGAGTTGATAGACGCCGGCGGCACGCTGAATGATATCGCAGATAAGCTTGAAACGGAAAAAGACAGAGTTCATACATATTTCTCAGTGCGCGATCTAACCCCTCTGCGCAGGAGCGGACGTCTGGGACTTGTGCGCCAATCTGTAGGTACAATCTTGAACCAGCGCCCAATATTGAAAATCCACGACGGGGCGGTAGTATATTACGAAGTATCGCGCGGATTGAACGAGCAGCTTAGGAAGCTCGCGGCGCGCGTGCCTGAGAATGCGGAAGAGATAGTGGTTGAGTACATCACAGAGGCTCAGGCGGCGAATCGTCTGGCGGAGATGCTCGAGAAAAAATGCGGCGCCAATGTCCAACTGAGAAAAGTCGGACCGGTCTTGGGGATACACCTTGGATTTGATGTCATAGGAACATCCTGGAAGGATGCTGCTGAACAATAAACTGATTGCCTGTTGCTGAGGATTTCAGCAACGGGCTTTTTTACTGTAAATAATTTTTATATATTAACAGATATTGACTGTTTAAAAAATAATGTATAGATGTTATTATAATATAGGAATTCAGCCTATGATATATTGCTATACTGAAAAAGGTTATATTTGAGAAATGACCGAGAAAAAACTTGTATAATGCGTGATAGAGTAGTATAATAATTATGATTTCGCACTTATATGCCGACATTAATCAATGTAGGCGAAGTACACAAATTATATGGAGGAAAACAAAAAATGAAGAAGAGATTTATCGCTGCTGCTATGGCTGCGATGGTGTCCGCGTTTGCTTTCGCGGCTTGCTCCGGCGGCTCCGATTCTGCAAGCACGGCAAGTGCAGACGGCGCTGAAGCTTCCGGCGCTGCGACAACAGCTACAGGCGAAGAAATTAAAATCGGCGGTCTTGCACCGCTGACGGGCGATGTTTCTGTTTACGGTATAGCGGCAAGCAACGGAGCTAAACTGGCCGTCGCTGAGGCTAATGCAAACGGAATGAATATTTCTTTTGAGTGCCTTGATGAAAAGGGCGATCCGAACGAAGCCACAAACGCTTATGATAAACTCGTTGCAAGCGGCGTAGTAGGCATCGTCGGCGACGTTACGTCCAAGCCCTCTATTGCAGTCGCTCAGGTTGCAGCTCAGGACAACATGCCGATGATCTCCGGTACGGCTACTGCTGATGAAGTAACAAGCGCAGGTCCTAATGTATTCCGCGCATGCTTTACGGACCCCTTCCAGGGCGAAGTTATGGCTAAATATGCGGCAGAAAAACTCAGCCTCAAAAAGGCCGCTATTCTTTACAACAATGCCGACGACTATTCTGAAGGACTTATGAAGTCCTTTGAATCCACGGCTGCTACTGTCGGTCTTGAAATAGTAGCTAAGGAATCTTACACCGGCGGCGACGTAGACTTTAAGTCTCAGCTCACAAAGATTAAGAGCGCAGGCGCTGATTGTCTGTTCGTACCTGTTTATTATCAGGATGTAGCTCAGATCGCTGCTCAGGCTAAGGAAGTCGGAGTAGATGTTCAGCTTCTCGGCGCTGATGGATGGGAAGGCGTTATTAAGCAGCTCGGCGGCAACGGCACAGAGACTGTAGACGGCGCATACTTCTGCTGCCAGTTCTCTTCTTCCAGCGAGGATGAAAAGGTAGTTAACTTTGTAAACGCATACAAAGAAGCTTATGACGAAGAGCCCTCTCAGTTTGCAGCTCTCGGCTATGACGCTATGATGATCATGATCGAGTCCATCGAAGCAGCAGGCTCCACAGACAGCCAGGCTATTATAGATGCTATGCAGGCTATTGAGTACACAGGTCTCACAGGCACAATAACATTTGACGAGAACGGTACTCCTGACAAGGCGGCTACAATCACCACTATTGAAAACGGTGAGTACAAGGTTGTAGAAGCTTACAAGTAAGACGATATTGTCAGGCTAGATATTACGAGAGAGGGATGATGTGCTTATCCCTCTTTCTTAATAATAAGAGGCTAAAGCCCTCTGTCGGCTTGGCGGACAGCTTTTGAGACCGCAAGAGCTGTATCCAAGTTAAATTTCGGTCTAGGTGGTATATTAATGGAATTTTTATCTCAGATTATCAATGGTCTGCATGTTGGCAGCATCTACGCTCTCGTTGCGTTGGGCTACAACATGGTATACGGTATCATTCAGCTGATAAACTTTGCTCACGGCGACATAATCATGGTAGGCTCGTATGCGGCTTATGTCGTTTTGGCAATGCTGGGTCTGCCGCTCTGGGTAGCAGTAATAATTTCCATAGCGTTTTGCGCGCTGTTAGGAATGTTTATTGAAAGAATAGCTTATAGGAGACTGCTTAAAAAGAATGCTCCGAGAATTTCTTTGCTAATAACGGCTATAGGCGTCAGCATGTTCCTTCAGAATCTATCTCAGCTTATATTTGGATCTGAAGGAAAAATGTTCCCTACAGTCGTAAATATAGATCCGATTACAGTCGGAGATAAGCAGATAAGTTTTATCACTATAATAACTATTATAGTAACTGTATTGCTTATGATAGGCTTGCAGATTTTGGTTAAGAATGCGCGTATGGGTAAGGCAATGCGCGCCGTCTCTGAAGATCCTCAGGCGAGCCAGCTCATGGGTATAAATACGAGCAGTGTAATCGCATTTACATTCGGATTAGGCTCGGGTCTCGCGGCGGTAGGCTCTGTGCTCTACAGTGCGGCATATCCGCTTGTGACTCCATACATGGGCTCTCTTCTCGGATTGAAGGCGTTTGTAGCGGCTGTTCTGGGAGGTATAGGCAGTATTCCCGGAGCGATGCTCGGCGGATACGTGATAGGTGTAGCTGAATCTCTGACAAAAGGGTATATTTCGACCCAGCTTGCGGATGCAGTGGTATTTGGCATTTTGATTATAGTTCTGATCTTCAAGCCGTCCGGCCTGCTGGGGAAGAACATAAAAGAAAAGGTATAGGGGGAAGTAATTATGTCAAAGAAACGTCTATCTTCCTATATAATTAATTTTGTAATTGTATTGGCAGTGTTCATAGTATTACAGCTCTTGATTTCTAATGGTGTCATAAGCCGTTATTATGGACGTATCATAAACTTAATATGTATAAACACAATCCTGGCGGTCAGCTTGAACCTTTCTACAGGTTTTCTGGGTCAGCTTGTTCTGGGGCATGCCGGATTCATGGCGGTCGGCGCGTATTTTGCCGCGCTTATAACGCTGAACTCCGGAGACTCGAGCGCTGCTTTGTTTCCGGTTGCTCTCATCGTCGGCGGCATAGCTGCGGCGATAATAGGTTTGCTGATAGGCATACCGGCGCTGAGGCTGCAGGGTGACTATCTGGCTATAATAACACTTGGCTTCGGCGAAATAATTCGAGTCATATTTAATAATCTGCCTGTTTTTGGCGGAGCTAAAGGTCTGAATGGCATAGCGTCGCATACTACTTTCGCATGGGTTTACGTATTGGCGATCATAACTATATTCGTCTGCTATACTCTGATTAAATCAAAGAACGGACGTTTGATAGTGACAATAAGAGAGGACGAAATCGCGTCTACAGCTTCCGGTGTCAACACGACATATATCAAACTGTTTGCATTCGTGCTGTCTGCTTTCTTTGCAGGTATAGCGGGCGCGCTTTATGCGCATCAGGTCGGTGTTATATCGCCGGATAAATTCGATTTTAACTATTCAATAGAGATTTTGGTTATGGTAGTGCTGGGAGGCATGGGTTCGGTTACAGGCTCTGTAATCGCCGCTATAGTGCTTACTATATTGCCCGAGGCTTTGCGCAGCTTTTCTGACTACAGAATGCTGCTCTATTCCGGCGTTTTGGTCGTAATGATGCTGTTTAAACCGCTTGGATTGCTCGGGCAGGTGGAGCTTTCTCTCTCCGGCGCAGCCAAGGCTATAAAGAGACGCTTCTCGCGCGGCAAAGCGCAGACGCCGCCTGCTCAGGAGGAATAACGTATGCTGTTGGAAACTAAGAATTTAGGAATAACATTCGGCGGGCTAAAAGCTTTGCAGGGGCTTAACCTCACGGTTGATATGGGCGAGATAGTGGGACTCATCGGCCCTAACGGCGCGGGCAAGACTACGGTATTCAATTTGCTTACGGCGGTTTATGAGCCGACTGACGGAGAGATATTCCTCGACGGAAAAAGTACGGCAAAGAAAAAGACGTATCAGCTCAACAGAATGGGAATAGCGAGAACCTTTCAGAATATCAGACTGTTTAAAGATATGTCGGTTATGGACAATGTAAAAGTTGCGTTCAGCAATGAGACAAAGTATTCTGCCATTTCGGGAATAATGCGTCTGCCGTCATTCTGGAAAGAGGAAAAACGCATAGAAGAAAAAGCTATGGAGCTGCTCTCAATGTTTGACTTGCAGAGCCTTGTGGATGTAAAAGCCCGCCATTTGGCATACGGAAAACAACGCAAGCTGGAGATCGTACGTGCGCTCGCGTCCAACCCCAAGGTGCTGCTGCTGGATGAGCCGGCAGCGGGCATGAATCCGACGGAGACGGCGGAATTGGCGGATGCTATAAACTTGATTAGAGAAAAATTCGAGATAGCTATTCTGCTTATTGAACACGATATGAGCTTCGTAATGGGCATATGCGACAGGTTAGTTGTTCTGGATTATGGCAAAGAGATAGCCAGAGGGCTGCCCGATGAAGTAAGGAAAAACCCCGACGTTATCGCTGCGTATTTGGGAGGTGAATGATAACATGTCAATGCTGGAAATTACAGATCTCAATGTGTTTTACGATGCGATACACGCGATAAAAGGCATATCGTTTTATGTAAATGAAGGTGAAATAATCAGTCTCATCGGCGCGAATGGCGCGGGAAAGACGACAACTATGCACACTATCTCAGGTCTTATAAAGCCTAAAACTGGCACTATAGTATTCGAAGGTCAGAATTTAGAAAAATTAGCGCCGCATAAAATTCCAATGTTAGGGCTGGCGCAGGTTCCTGAGGGAAGGCGCGTGTTCTCAAAGATGACAGTTATGGAAAATCTGGACATGGGCGCTTTCAACAGAAAAGACAAGGCGGAGATAGAGCGAGATAGAGAAATGGTCTTTGAACGCCTGCCTCGTTTGAAAGAGCGTGTTAAACAGCTGGCGGGGTATCTGTCCGGAGGAGAGCAGCAGATGCTCGCTATCGGCAGAGCTTTGATGTCAAAACCGAAAATGCTGCTTATGGACGAACCGTCTATGGGACTTTCTCCTCTGCTGGTGCAGGAGATATTCAGCATTATCGAAAGCATAAACAAGCAAGGCGTGACAATTCTCCTCGTGGAGCAGAATGCAAAAAAAGCGCTGGAAATATCCAACAGGGCGTATGTATTGGAAACGGGCAGCATAGTTATGTCAGGAGACGCTGCCGAATTGGCAAAAGACGAATCCATCTCCAACGCTTATCTTGGCGGCTGATGAAAAGTATTAAAGAATTTTGTCCTCTGTATGGCAATGCCTGCAGAGGATTTTTGTAGACATTATCGGTTAGAATGCGGAAATTGTTATATATTGTGAGGTTTTGTTGCAAACTTGTGAATTATATGTTAAACTTATTAAGTTATTAATTGACAAAAAGCAAGCGGAGGGATAAATGAGAACAGGTATAAAGGTTCTGTCCGTTCTGTTGGCCGTATTGATTGTGTCTGCAATCGGGCTTGGCGTTTGGGCGTATTCAATATATAAAGGAGTTGCAGAGGATCCGCTTTCAGCGTTTAAAATACCTCGGGCTTCTACTGTGAGCACGGTAGTTGAGAGTGAACAAACATATGAAAAAACCGAGGGTATAATAAACATATTGCTTCTGGGGATAGATACTACAGAAGCCAGAGAGAAGAACAACAAGGGCTGGCGCAGCGACACGATAATACTTTGCTCGTTTAACTTCAACGATGGAAAAGTAACTATGATTTCTGTTCCCAGAGATTCATACTGCGATTTTATAAATGTAATAGATGTAGACACAGGTGACGTAGAATATGTGACGACAAATAAAATAAACGCTGCTTACACTTTTGGCGGAGGACCTGATGCATTCGGCGCGGAAAACGCGATGGATTGTCTTTCTCAGTTTTTTTCATGCGAAGGCAGGCTTGAGGTTCCGATACACTACTATGCGTCTATTGATATAGATGGATTGCCGGAGTTGGCGGACGATTTGGGCGGAGTAGACGTAGTGCTTGAGCAGGATATGATAGACATATATAACAAGGACACAGGTGTGACGACCAGCTATGGCTATAAAGGAGATACAGTTACTATCACCAGTGAAAATATAGATAATTTTGTCCGCTCGCGCTCGTCAGATGCAGGCGGCGAAGATGGGCGTGCGCTGCATCAGATGCTGTTTTTGCTTTCCGCTGCGAAGAAAATTCAGCAGCAAGGCGCTATGCAGTCCATGACGGCGCTTGTAAATACGCTTTTGAAATACATAAAGACAAACCTGAGCATGGAACAATTTGTGGCTCTGGCCAATTTTGTGGATGGGAAATACAGCAGTGATGGGAAATTCGATATAGATGAAGATCTTACAAGATACAGAGTTCCGGGCGAAGGAAAGATGGAGACTGTGAACGGAAATAGAAGATGGTATTTTCATCCCGATATGGATGAGCTCTATGCTTTTTTGCTTGAGGAATACTATGACCCCGACGCCGAGGTTTATTAACTGTTTAAAAATAATTAATAGCATACTTGAATGTACGTTTTGTGAAAACAAGTATTAGAGCTTTACTTTATTGTTTTTTTTGAGTATACTATTACTCAGGCGCAAAAGCCTGAAATACCTTTATCTAGGAGAGAATTTATGACAAAAAGACGTGTTTTAAAATATATTACGACCGCAGCGGCAGCTCTGATCGTTTTTGGATCTTTGACCGCATGTTCAGGCACAACAGGTTTGAACAAGCCTGTAGCTACTGCAGAATCAGGTCAGCAGATTCAGTATCAGGAAGTGACGGGAACTGTGTCCTATGAGCAGGCGGACAGCAAGCTTAAAGTGACAGCGACGAGCAATCTGACGGACGGCACTATTTATAAAGTGGCGGTGGACGGCTGCGATGGTCAGGCGGTAGATTCTAAGATTCTGACAAAAGGCTCGGAGGAATCCCCTGATGTAGAATTTGATATAACGGATGCATGGCCGAGTGATATTCGAATTTCTCTCGTGGCTCAGCCCAGCGGAAACGGCAAGCAGCCTTCCGAAGTCACGGACGTATACGGGAAAAAGTTTGAGCTTATGAGCGGAGAAGATGTGATTTGGAATACTGAAGGCAATGTGCTCGTGATTCAATCTGATATAATTACGATAAACAAATAAGTGATCGTATTCTTTCGAGTATAAAAGCTCGCTTCTATTCGGATAGAGGAGCGGGCTTTTTATTTGACATTGTTTCCTCGAATAATATATAATTCCAAATAACGCATTAAAAAACAGGCGGTGAAATATGGAAAAGAAGAGACGAAATGACATACTGCTTGTCGCGGTGATTGTAGCAGCAGCGGCCGCTGCTCTCATATTGTGGCTCAGCTTGAGGCAGGAGGGCGTGATGGTGCGTGTCAGCGTTGACGGAAAAGAGATAGCGGCATATCCTCTGTCTCAAAATATAGAGGTTGCAATAGATGAATTAGGTCATAATACTCTGGTTATTCAAGACGGGTATGCGTATATATTAGACGCGGATTGTCCGGATCAGCTGTGTGTAAAGCAGGGCAAGATAAGCCGGGGCGGTCAGAGCATTATATGCCTCCCGAATAAGCTCGTCATAGAAATTGAAGGCGGAGAAAATACCGTGGACGGTGTATCGCAATGAAAACGAGCACGAGTATGAAGCGACTCGCGAGATACGGTCTGCTGGTTGCGTTGGCGATAATTCTCAGCTATGTAGAGAGTCTGATACCTCTTCCGTTTTTTATGCCGGGGATGAAGCTGGGCCTTGCAAATATAGTGGTGCTTATGGCGCTGTACACTCTGCGTTCGGCAGACGCCGTTGTAATATCGTTTATGCGCGTATTGCTAGTAGGGATATTATTTAAAAACGGCGTCAGCATGGCGTATAGCTTCGGCGGGGCTTTGCTCAGCCTATTTGCAATGATATTATTGAAAAAATCAGGCAAATTCGGGATAACGGGAGTCAGCGTCGCCGGTGCGGCATGTCACAATATAGGTCAGATCGCAGTCGCGGCGATAATGCTGCAAACCTCTCAGCTCGCGTACTATTTGCCCGTGCTGTTGATTTCAGCAGCGGTTACAGGTGTTATAATAGGCTTAATAGGCGGGATGATAGTAAAGCGGGTTGAAAAGGTCGCGAGAATGTGAAGAGCGGAGTGATTAAATAAAATGTTGAAAAAAAACAGAAACACATTGGGCGCTCTCTGCGTAATAATGTGTGAGAGCATTTTCGGAGGGAGTTATCTTTTTACTAAATCGGCCACAAACTCCGTATCAGCTTTTACACTTTTGGGATGGAGATTCTTCGTAGCTTTTCTGCTTCTAACGGCGCTTGTGCTGACGGGTGTGATAAAAGTTGATTTCAAAGGCAAACGGATAGGGAGCTTGCTGGCGATAGCGTTTTTTCATCCGGTGCTCTACTTTACCTGCGAGACTTTCGGAATAAGCATGACGTCTGCGAGTGAGAGCAGCACGATTATAGCGGCGGTGCCGATAACTACAATGATAATATCCGCGCTTATTCTAAAGGAAAAGCCGACGAGGGTTCAGGTTGCGGGAATAGCTGTTACAATATCAGGCGTTGCGGTTACTGTGTTGGCTAACGGAGTTGAGGTCAGCTTTAGCGCGGCGGGATATGTAATATTAGTATGCGCGATTACATCTTTCAGCCTGTTCTCTGCGTTTTCGAAAAAAACAACTCAGTTTACAGAAATGGAAAAGACTTTTGTTATGGTCTGCTCCGGAGCGTTGGTGTTCGGCGCGGCGGCTTTTATAGACAATGCAGCGAGCGGTACTGTCGCTCAAATGCTGACGCTTCCGTTCCGAGATACAGGTTTTCTCGTGTCGATTTTATATATGGGCACGGGCTCCTCGGTTTTGGCTTTTTTCCTATATAATAAAGGTCTGGCGCTCATAGGGACGACAAGAGCATCGTCGTTTGTAGGAGTTTCTACTGTAGTTGCGGTGATACTCGGTGTCTTGATTTTAGGAGAACCGTTTTCAATGCCAAAAGCCGTCGGAGTTGTACTCGTTTTGGCAGGTGTGTATATAGCGAACGCTCAGTTTGCGTTAAAAAAAGGCAGTGCGACTTTTGAAAAATCTCTTGACGCACACTCGAGAAAGTGATATACTTTAAAACAAGTGAATAGTGACCACAAACCGTTGAAGTGGAGATAAAGTCAGGATATGCACTCACAGAGAGCCGGGATGCTGAGAAGCCGGCAGTAAGCAGCTTGGCAAATGGACCACGGAGGGCGCGGTCAAAGGAGGTCAGCTCCGAGTATCCGCGACGTTAATAGGGCATACGTTAATTGTCCGGAGTATGTTGGTACTCTTAAAGTGCAGGTTATATCCTGAATCAAGGTGGCACCGCGGAAATATTTTAGATTCTATTCCGTCCTTGGCAGAAATGCTTTGGACGGTTTTTTGTTATTTTCAAGGAGGAATGCGATATGTACAATTTGACCCTGGAACAGGCGAAGGCTCTGTCGGCTGAATACAAATCTCTGCCGATAAGTACAAGTATATATTCGGATATGCGCACGCCGATAGAAGTGCTCAGAGTCCTGAAGCGTCTGAGCAAACATTGCTATATTCTTGAAAGCTTGGAGGATCAGTCGCGTTGGGGTCGGTACACCTTCCTCGGGTATGATCCAAAGCTGGAATTGACCTGCAAGGACGGCGAAATGACTATAAAAGGCGGGACTACAATGACGATAAAAACAAACGATCCCGCACGCTATATACGCGATATAGCGGATCAGAACAAGGCTCCGCGTCTGCCGGATATGCCGCCTTTTGCAGGAGGTCTTGTGGGCTATTTTTCATACGACTATATCAAGTATGCCGAGCCGACGCTGAATCTGGACGCTGAGGATGAAGAGGGCTTCCGAGATGTAGATCTGATGCTCTTTGACAAAGTTATAGCATTTGACAATCTCGCACAAAAAATAATTCTCATAGTCAACATAAAGACTGACGAGTTGGAGGAGAATTATCAGAAAGCGAAGCTTGAGCTAAAAACAATGGCAGAGCTTGTCAGAAACGGAATCGGGGCGGAGCATGAGCCGCTCAGGATAAAGAGCGAATTTCGTGCTTTATTCGACAAGCAGGGCTTTTGCGATATGGTTAATAAGGCTAAAGACTACATATATGAGGGCGATATTTTCCAGGTCGTGCTTTCCAACAGACTGGAAGCAGACGCAGAGGGAAGCCTGCTTGATACATACAGAATACTCAGAACGACAAATCCTTCTCCGTATATGTTCTATTTTTCCAGTGACGATATAGAGATCGCCGGAGCGTCTCCGGAGACGTTAGTCAAGCTGAAAGACGGAACTT
>UQXU01000021.1 GCA_900545085.1 uncultured Eubacteriales bacterium | reverse complement strand
GTCCCTGGACCAGTTCTAAAGACTCCCTTACGATCTGCCAGTCTTTTTCTGTCAGGATCCCCATTTTCCCTGTATAAGGATACCGCCCCATACTTACCACTTCTTCACAGGTCATCCGCTCTGTTTTCACTCGGCCGGTCATCATCACAGACATACGAAGGGCAATCTCTTTTTCCTTCATGGTCCCCATAGAGGTTCCATCCAGCCACACTGCCCCTTTTACCAGTTTCAGCTGACCGATCAGGCTCTTTAATATAGTAGATTTTCCTGCGCCGTTTCTCCCTATAAAGCCTGTTATCCTTCCTTTTTTCAGAGCTATATCCACATTTTTCAGCTCGAATGCAGGATAGCTTTTTTTCAAGCCTTGAACTTCCAATACATTCATTCTTCTTCCTTCCCTCCGTTAAATATTCCGCTGAAAAGCTCTAAAAACATACTTTTCGGCGGTATTGCAATCCCCTGCTCCTCATCTGCCAGCAGTATCAGCGTATCGCCTGAGTTTATATCAAAGACCTCTCTCACCTCTTTGGGTATTACAATTTGCCCTCTTTCTCCCACTTTGACTGTATATGCGTATTTTCCTTTAGGCGCCTTCGTCGCTTTCATAACACCTTTCCCTCTCAGTATGAAAAATATGATTTGTCTGATTAAATGATACCATTCATACTTTTTTCTGTCAAGCATAATTCTTGTTACAAATATATAAATAAGGTATAATACAATAAAAAACAGGAGAATAACATGCAAAAAACAAAACTTGCGGCAAAAGCCGGCTACTATATACACTGCACCTACGACATACTTCCTTCCGACCCCGCTGTCTGCCTGATAATACACGGTTTCGGCAGCAGTATGCAGAGTCCCACTGCGCAGATGATGCTCCATGCTTTTCGGGAAAAAGGTATGGGAGCGATTGCATTTGACTTCCCCGCTCACGGAGAGAGCGAGGTTGACGGTGATTTTCTCCGCCTGCCCAATTGCATGAGCGACATATCTTCTGTCGAAGCTTTTGTTAAAAGCGTATCGCCCGGCGCGGACGTTTGCTATTTCGGTTCGAGCTTCGGCGCGTACATGACTCTGCTGCACATCTCATCCGGAGCCTCGCTCGGCCGGCGCGCCTTTCTCCGTTCCGCAGCGGTAAGTATGCCTTCTCTTTTTAAAAACAGATTGATAGAAAACAGCGAAGCCTTTGCTCAAAATGGGTACATAATCGACAATAGATACTATCGCCCTCTGAAGCTAACCTCTGCTCTTGCAGATGATTTCGCTGCAAACGACGTTTTCAGCCTATATAAAAAAGGTTCGGCCGAGCTGTGTATGATACACGGAATGGCGGACGATACCGCTTCTCCGGATGACGCTCTGCGTTTTGCGCAGCAGAACGGCGCAGATATAACATTGATATTCGGCGGAGATCATCAGCTCTCCACCCCGGGCGCTCCCGAAAAAGTAAAAAATCTCGCACTCAGTTTTCTCTGCAGAAAATAAATCAGACAAATACTGAGTTGCAGGAGACGGCTTAAATGGAATTTGGTTGGATAAATCTAATAGGCGCGATAATCGTAACGCTGATACTCATTCCGAATATTGTATATGCACTCAGGAATAACTCCTCCGACGATCAGCCGCACAATACCGTGATGATATTACTCGAGCAAATAGGCAGATACTCCTGCATAATCTTTATGTGGCTGCCTCTGCTTGTTTGGAAATTCGAATTTAAAAGCATTGCGGCTATGTCGCTCTATCTGGGCGGCAATACATTGTTAGTTGTTCTGTATTATATATTTTGGCGGCTCTATTTCAAACATGGGGGAAATTTCAATGCGATTGTGCTGTCCGTCATACCGACCTGTATTTTCCTGCTGTCCGGCTTTTTGCTGCGGCATTGGCTTTTGATGATTAGCGCAGTCCTTTTCGGAATAGGACATATTTACATCACAGCTAAAAGCAATACTTTACAATAATTTACGGTTTGCAGCGGCGGTAATAATTAAGAGGTGCGACAACACTGTAAGTTGCCGCACCTCTTGCTATTAATTAACTATTAGCGCAGACGGCGGCGCGAGCTCGTTCATTCAACTTTCGACGTGCGCCGTCTTTTTTATACGCTGTTTTTTAATTCTATTTAACCGTTATCGTTCGCGTAGAGATGTACCCATTCCATGATTTCGCCGTAATTTTAGCAGTGCCCTTCTTCTTAGCGGTAACTTTCCCGCTGCTGCTTACCGTAGCCACTTTGGTATTGCTGCTGCTCCATTTGATTGTCTTATCCGTTGCGTTTGTGGGATAGACATTCACGGTCATCTGCAATGTTTTTCCTACTTTTAGCGTTGTATTGCTTTGATTTATTCTCAAGCCCGTCGGGTATATCTGCACATCAACAACGCATGTCGCTGTCAAGCCATTGTGCGTCTTTGCGGTTATCGTCGCTTTTCCTACTTTCTTAGCCGTGACCTTTCCGCTGCTGTTCACCGTAGCCACTTTGGTATTGCTGCTGCTCCACGTTACGGTTTTTGTCGTCGCGCTGCTGGGAGATACAGTTGCTTTAAGCTGCAGCGTTTTGCCAAGTCTTATCTTTGCGCTTGTCTTTGAAAGCGTAACCTTCGTAGGAAACTTTTTCACCGTGATTTTACATACTGCCTTTTTCCCGTTGCTCGTTTTTGCGGTTATAGTTGCCGTCCCTACTTTTTTTGCTGTCACTTTTCCGCTGCTGTTCACCGTAGCCACTTTGGTATTGCTGCTGCTCCACGTCAGTGTCTTTACCGTTGTGTCGCTCGGGGTGTAGGTCGCTTTCAGCGTCAGCGTTTTCCCGACGTCTATAGTCCCGGAGGTCTTACTCAGCTTTATAGCAGTCGGATACACTCTGACCGTGATTTTACATGACGCAGTCTTTCCGTTTGCCGTCTTGGCTGTTATAGTCGCCGTTCCTCCGCTCTTAGCAGTCACCTTTCCGCTGCTGTTCACCGTAGCCACTTTGGTATTGCTGCTGCTCCACGTCAGGGTCTTGTTCTCCGCATTGCTCGGCGCAACTGTCGCGCTCAGAGTCAAAGTCGAACCCTTGTCAATTGTTGCAGAGGTTTTTGACAATGTGACAGAACTGGGATTCTGCTTTACCGTAACTGTACAAGAGGCCGCATATCCGTTCTTTGTCTCCGCTTTTATCACTGCGCTGCCGAGCTTTATTCCGGTTACGTTTCCGCTCTCATCTACCGTAGCCGTACTGTCATCGCTGCTGCTCCATTTTATCGCAGTTCTCGACGCATAATTCGGCATACCATACGCTTTGAGAGTTATGCTCTCTCCCTTGCCCACTTCCGCTTCCGTACTCTCGATTTTTATGCCGTTTGGCTCAGGCAAGTTTTCCAGCTGTATTGCGCCCCAGCCGTAATACTCATCCCATCCTGAATCTCCAAGATCTTTTGCATTTTCTTTTATGAGTTCAAGCACATCCTCCGGCGTATATTCGGGATTCATGAGCCTTATCATAGCCACAGCTCCTGATACATGAGCCGCCGAAGCCGAAGTTCCGGATCGAGCGCTGTATCCTCCTCCCAATTCACATGATTTTACTTTCACTCCGGGCGCAGCTATATCCAAAGTAGAGCCATAGTTTGAAAAACTAGCTCTATTGTAGCTGCTGTCTATCGCGCCTACGGTTATCGCTTCTGAGACATGCGAAGGGCAGCAGTTACACTCATCTATATTTTGCTTATCGTTTGCCGCCGCTACAACTACCACGCAGCCTTTGCTTACGGCGTATTTTATGCTTTCATCCACATATTCGCTGTGTTCGTCCATTCGCAGACTCATGTTTATAACTTTTGCGCCGCTGTCCGCCGCATATCTGACGCCGTTGCCTACAGAGAGACTCGTCCCCACTGTTGACGAATCCAATACACGTATCGGCAAAACCTTGACATTCAGACCCTGCGTCGTATCCAGGACAATGCCTGCGGTACATGTTCCATGGCGGTATTCATCCTCCGGATCATCATCGTCATCTATAAAATCATAACCGCCCTCTGCTATCTTTCCTTCAAAATAAGGATGGTCGCTGTCTATTCCCGAGTCAACCATAGCGACTATCAGCTCTTCCTGAGTGTTCGCCGCGGTCCACTCCGCGTACTTGTCCGCTCCCATCATCTCTATGCCCCATGAGTTGTAGCTGATGCTCTCCGATTCCTCGTCTGCGCATCCGGAGGCATAACAGTCCATCTCTGCGTACTGCACGTTATCGTCGCCGTTCAGCTGATCCATGGCGTATTCCGCGTCGCTCTCATTGTCAAACTGCGCTACATATATTCCGTTCGGACCTTTTACTATCTGCTGAGCATTGTATCCGTCAAATGATATTTCGTGTCCATTCGTCTGAACTATAATTCTGCTCGTGGAATTTCCGGATAAAACAGCCCTTTCCCTTTTTCCCGATGTCTCAGCTTTTTCCGTTCTGTGCTTTTTGGTCATCTGAGTGACTGCTTTTGCAAAAGATTTAAAACTCTTCGTCTCCTGCATTTCAGCTTTGGAGTTGTCCTCATTCCGGCTTATAGTTTCATCCGTTTCCGAATCTGTTTTTAAGCTGATTTGCTGCTCGCCGTTTTCCAGCCATACGTCGTTTTCATCTTCCGTCTTGTATGGTTTGACAATATAATTGTACTCAGTATTAGGCTCCAAGCCCTCGTCCGTATATCTGCACTCTTCGACATTCGCTATTTCTTGCAGTTCTCCGCTATCGTCTATGCGATAAATCACATATCCATCTGCTTCGTCCACAATGTCCCAGGCGAGACTCAGGCTGTCCTCTGATGATGAGCTCAAAGCCTCTGCATTCACTCCGATTGCTCCAAAAGAAAGCATCATCATCGCAGACAGCGCCGTACATGCTATCCTCTTAATTACACCCATATATTCCTCCTATATCAGCACTATAAAATGCGTTTTATCTGCACGACTATTATTATACTATATAATTCACTCACTTACATTAATCCATACACAAAATTTACAAATTTAAAAAACTTTCAGTCAGCCGCCGGCGAAAAGTAAATAAAAAAACAACAGCTCACGAAAAGCTGTTGTCTATGGTAGCGGCGAGTGGATTCGAACCACCGACCAATCGGGTATGAACCGAGTACTCTAGCCAGCTGAGCTACGCCGCCATGCCGCGCCGGTTACGACCGACGCATTAAATTATATCAGCCTTGTCCAAATATGTCAAGTGCTTTTTTATCTTTTTTTAGAACATTTTATCTTAAACTGCAAGCCTTTATCAATCCTGCGACCCCTGCACAAACGGCACATCATGCGCTACATCTTCTATCTTCCAGTTATCTGTGTTCGGAATTTCTCCCGCCTTCAGATCCATATGCTCCTCCGGAGCGTCTGCCAGCTTGAGCTGAGAACGTATATACGCAGTCTCAACGTCAGATGTAGAGCCCTCTCTTATAACGCACTCTGTCCCTGGAGCAATATTGTACCACATGAATCGCGCGTCGGGCACGCACAATCTCACGCAGCCATGCGAAGCTTTGCTGCCCAATTCCGCCGTCGTTTCTTCAAGATACGTGGATGCGTCCTCTTCGGAGTAGAGCGTTGTATGGAAGTATATCGCGCCGCGTATCTGCGTCCAATACTGCCCGCATCTTCCGTCTCTGACAAAAACGCTGAATCTTACACGGTAAGAATCCATCGAAAAAGTCCCGACGGGCGTTCTGTCCTCCAATCCTGTAGAACAGAGCATGTATCTCACGGGAACTGTGTATTCTCCGTTGTCGTCCTTTTTGTAGACCATAGTTACCTGATTAGCTATGTCTACGATTATCTTATATGTATCCGCTTCGGGATAGCCCTCCGGGTACGATCTCAGTCCATCGTCGCCCACCAGCTCAGCGTATTCCATGTTGACTGTCGGCGCATAGTCAGAAAACGGCACCGCCTCCTCTGCATCTTCCGAATAGAGCAGCTCCTGCGTCGCCGTGCCCGCTATGCCGTCTATATCCAAGCCCGCCTGACGCTGAAATGTATATATAGCGCCTTCTGTGTTAAAGTCGTATTCGCCCGTTGCCTCATCAGGCAGATAATATCCCAGCTCTTTGAGTCTTTCCTGTAAAAGAGTTACATTCTCTCCCGTGTCTCCGCTGGAGAGCTGCGTAATCTCCTGAGGTCTTTTTATCGTTTCGGCCTCGGGCGTTGCCTCAGCCGATGCCACAGCCTCAGCCGCACTCTCTGTAGGCGATGCACTTGCCGCATCGGTATTCATAGTCGGAACAGGGCTGCTGCACGCCGTCATAATCGCGAGAACAGCAGCCATAGCCGCCAGTTTCATTTTCATTGTAAGTCTTTCCTTTCAATGTTCTATACGGTTATTATATAATATTACTCAGCGTCTTTTCAAGTACCTTTGCAAATATTGACGATAAACAAAACGAGGCGGCTTCTGCCGTCTCTGCATAAGTTTAAATATTTTATACTATAAAATAAATCATAAATTTAAACTGTAAACTGCGCCTTTTCCCTCCGGCGCAGCTCTCATAGTTAAATATAATACTTTACGAAACAATCAAATTGTCAATCTATCATTTGAGCTGTTCTTGTTATCGCCTGGCTGAGCAAATACGTATACCGCTCCGCCGATGTATCCGGCATATCATTAAGCCAATGCTGCACCGACGCCAACAAAGCATCGAGAAAAAACCGCGCCATAAATTCAGATTCCTCTCCATGCTTAAATTGTTCGTCTATATACGACGCCGCCACCGGCTCGAGCAGCTCACGAAAATAATCCCTAAAGGAATCCTGCCCTTTCACCTTTAAGGCATTGATATAAAACTCTCTATTTTCTTCTAAATACTTGCACAGCATAAAAATCTGTTCTTCTGCTGTCGCATCTTCCTTTTCATGCATTTTGCCGAAAAATTCCACATAAAATATCCAATTCACCAACTCATATTTGTCGTGAAAATGATAATAAAAACTCTTTCGGCTCATATCACAAGCCTCGCATATGTCGCCCACGCTGATTTTGGAAAAAGGCTTTGTTTTCATCAGCTCCTTCATAGCCGATGCCAAAGCCTTTTTTGTTATGTTGGAATCCGCCAAAGCTTCCCCCTTCCTCCGCGCATTACTCCGGCAGCTTCGTACCTCCCAGAATGTGAATGTGCAGATGCGGAACTGTCTGTCCGCCGTCCTCTCCCGTATTAATCATAAGACGATAGCCGCTTTCCGCTATGCCCATCTGCTTAGCTACTGTCTTTATTACTTCAAACATATGGCTGAGCAGCTCAGAGTCCTCTTTTTCAATTTGCAGCGTACTCTGTATGTGCTTTTTCGGCACTACGAGCACATGCACCGGCGCTCTATGCGCCAAATCATGAAACACGATTACGCTCTCATCTTCATATACCTTGTCCGACGGGATCTCACCCGCAATTATCTTGCAAAAAATGCATTCATCCATCTTTTCATCTCCTTTATGTTTTATACGCCGTCCGTACAGAGTACCGTTCCCTCGACTCTCTGTACCAACACATTTACAATTTCATTCTGTGTTCCCTCAGCGCGAACTCTCATATATCGACGCGCATGTCCCTCGTACATTGCGCCGTCTTGCTCCTCCAGCAATACGCTGACTTCTTCCCCTACGAAGCTTTCGAGGTATTCTCTCTCCATTTTATCCGCCAATTCTGCTATCTCAGACGCTCTGCGCTTTTTTTCTGCATTCGGTATCTGCGGCAGCTTCGCCGCAGGCGTGCCCTTTCTCGCCGAATACGGAAACACATGTATTTTTGCAAAGCCTATTGAACTCAGAAATTCCAGCGTTTCCTTATGCTCTTCCTCTGTCTCCTGCGGAAAACCCGCTATGACATCCGTCGTTATCGCAGGTTTTCGGAAGTATTCCCGCAAATTCCGCACACATTCTGCATACTGCTCCGGCGTGTATTTCCTGTTCATTCTTTTCAGCACTCCCGCGCTGCCGCTTTGCAGCGATACGTGAAAATGCTCGCAAAGCTCAGGTATTTTCGCCGCCCGTTCGCAAAATGCGCGCGTAATTCTCGAAGGCTCCAGAGAGCCGAGCCTCACTCTGTCTATTCCCTCCGTCTTAGCAACTCTTTCAATTACGCCAATCAGCTCGCCGTCTTGCAGATCAATCCCATATGAACATATGTGTATCCCCGTGAGCACAACCTCGCGCACTCCGCTCTCGGCGAGATCTCTCGCCTCTCGCGCTATGTCGTCTATATTACGGGATCTCACTCTGCCTCTGGCATACGGTATTATACAATAGCTGCAAAAATTATTGCATCCCTCGCATATTTTTATGTGAGCGCGAGTCTTTTCTTCGCTCGAAGTGATACTCAATCGCTCAAATTCAGTCTGCTGAGATATGTCGTGTACGGCATTTTGCTTCCCTTCCTTCGCCGCTGCCGCTATCTCAACTATTCGGCTCCTGTCCTGATTCCCGACAGCCGCGCTTACGCCTTCAATCTCCATCACAGCCTCAGCCTCAGATTGAGCGAGACATCCGCATACTATAACCGCCGCGTTCGGATTCTTATGAGCTGCCCTGCGTATCATCTGACGAGACTTTTTATCTGCAACCGCTGTCACAGTGCATGTGTTTACGATATAAACGTCCGCCGCTTCATCAAAGCTAACCGTCTCGTAACCCGCCTCTTCCATCAGGCGGCGCATAGCTTCCGTATCGTATTGATTCACTTTACAGCCTAACGTATAATATGCCGCCTTCATTCGCCGTATCTTGTACCTCTTTTCTCATGTAATTATACCAGATTTTGTAAATATAGCAAGTACAGACTGTCTTACACTCCGTATCTGTATGACACTATACTCATCAACGCTATAGCAGCCGTTTCTGCACGAAGTATCCGCTTTCCCAAGCTGACTTCCCTCGCGCCGGCCTCGCGCAGAGTCTCCGCTTCCGCCTCTTCAAATCCGCCTTCCGGCCCTATTATCAACGCTATATCGTCCGCGTCGCACATTGCATTATGCAGCGAGCTTTCGCTCGCTTCATATGCCAAAAGCGCCAGCTCGTGCTCCTTCACTCGTCTCACCATCTCATCGAAGCCGAGTATTCCGCCAAGCTTCATCTTTTTAGACCTTCCGCATTGCTTCATAGCTTCCAAAGCTATTCTTTCGCATCTTCCCATGAGCTTCGCGCCGGATTTCTCATCCGGCACGCGCACGCTTCTCCCCGCGGCGAAAAATGCAACGCAATCCGCGCCCAGCTCTGCCGCTTTCTGCACTGTCAGCTCCAGCTTATCGCTTTTTATACAGGCGATGTACAGCGTAACTCTCTTCTTCGGATCTCCTGCGCACTCTCTCCTGGAAAGTATCTTAGCAGTAACTTCATTCTTTGACGCCTCTGTTATCTCACATTCGCACTCCTCGCCGTCGAGTATTGCGATAATCTTGTCTCCTGCTCTGCCTCTCAGCACTCGAGTTATATGCGCCGCTTCATCTCCGTCTATTTTGAGAAACCCGTCTCTCTCTCCGGCCGCGAAAAATCTGCGCATCAGTTCACCCTGCAAAGCATTGCAGCCCAGTCTTTCGTCATTCGAGTTAATTCTATTTTTATACCGTGTTCAATCAAGCACGAGCAAACCTCGTCCAGACGCTCTATTATTATGCCGGAGACTATCAGCTTTGCGCCGGGCTTTGCGCATCTTTTGAATTGCTCCGCCATAGCCATAACTACATCTGCGACTATATTTGCAAGTATAATATCGCACTTCGTCTCCGACAGCTTCTCAGCGAAGCTCTCGTCCTCGAGCACGTTCGCACGATGTACGCTGTATTTCTCCTCCGAGATTCCGTTGCGCCGCATATTTTCTTTTGTTATTTCTGCGGCGTTCTGCTCTATGTCCACCGCTGTCACAGCCTTCGCCCCGAGCAGCATCGCCGCGGCGGAGAGTATTCCGGAACCACAGCCCATATCCAGCACTGTCTCGCCGCCTTCCACTTCAGCGTCGAGGAATTCCAGACAGAGCCTTGTCGTATCGTGAGTTCCCGTTCCGAAGCTGGAGGACGGATCTATTTCGAGAACAGTTCTGTCGGCATATTTCTCGTCCATCTCCTCCCATGAGGGCTTTATTACCAATCTGCTCCCGACGGGAGTTACTTTAAAGTATTTTTTCCAGTTGTTCGCCCAATCCTCTTCTCGTATTCCGTCCAGCTCTATTTTTATCTCCGCGCCTGAGCTTTTTTTAGCATTTTCGACCGCTCTTATCGCCGCGGCCTGCATGTCCGCCCCCTGCTCATTCTCCGGCAGATACACCGTTATGCTCGCGTCGCCGTATACCTTTTCGCTCACATCCTCATCGACATAATCGTAATATACGCTGCCCTCCAGCAGCTCTTTGAGCTCGCGCGGATCTTCCACTGCTATTCGGGTGAGCCCCTCCGCCGCCAGCGAGGTTATCAGCTCGTCCAGCGCTTCCGGCGCGAGTATCATTTTCATGCTTATCCAATTCAAAGAGTTTTCCCTCCGTGTTCATACTAACTCAGTATACATTATATTGTTTCCCGCGAAAAAATACAAGTGTTCAGAAAAAGACATGCGTTTTTTCTGAAAAAAGAACTCGCCGCCTGTTTTATGCCGAGCCGGCTTTACAAAAGCTGCCAAAATATAATATAATGTAGATATAGTAGATATATCGGAACTTCAAAAAACAGAAAGGAACGACGAGATGTTTTTAGATTTCACATTCCCGACAAAACTGCTGATAGGAGCGGGCTCCCTCTCCAAGCTGAAGAAAATCTCCCTCCCCGGGCGTAAGGCGCTTGTCGTCGCCAGCGCAGGCGGCTCTCTGCGCCGAAGCGGAGCTATGGATAAGCTTCTCTCCCTGCTTGGCGAACGCGAGGTCGAGACCGTGCTCTTCGAGAAGGTTCTCCCAAACCCCATTCAGGCTCACGTAACCGAAGGCTGCGCTCTCGCTAAAGAGACGGGCTGCGATTTTATCATCGGAATCGGCGGCGGCAGCGTCATAGACACAGCCAAAGCAATCGCTCTCACGGCGGCGAACGGCGGCGATTTCTATGACTATGTAGCAGGCGGCTCAGGCAAGGCTCAGCGTCCCAAGAACGCTCCTCTCCCGACCGTCGCCATACCCACAACCGCAGGCACGGGCACGGAATCCGACCCCTGGGCTGTAATAACAGACGAAAAAACTCAGGAAAAAATCGGCTTCGGCTTCAAAGGCAGCAAGCATACATTCCCCACTATATCCATTGTCGACTCTGATCTGATGCTCAGCGTACCTCCGCGCCTCACGGCCTTCCAGGGCTTTGACGCTCTCTTCCATGCTACGGAGGGCTACATCAGCTCTACCTCCAGTCCCATAAGCGATATGTTCGCGCTCAAGGCAATCTCTCTGATTGGCGAAAACCTGGCCGAAGCTGTCAACAACGGCAGCAATTCGGACGCACGCGAAAACATGGCTCTCGCAAGCACTCTCGCAGGTATCGTCGAATGGACGAGCGCGTGCATAGGTCCTCATGCTCTCGAACATGGAATCTCCGCGGTTAAACCGGAAGTAGCGCACGGCGAAGGTCTGATAATACTCGCAAAGGCTTATTACAGCAAAATGGCCACTAACTGCGATAAGATGACAGAAATGGCCCGCGCACTCGGCAAAAAAGACGCATCCTGCCCGCAGGATTTCGTAACCCGCCTCGTTGAGCTTATGGAACAGTGCGGAGTCGCTGACCTCACGCTCTCGGCTCACGGCATTACAGAGGCAGACCTTCCTCTTTTCAACGAGAAAGCATGGGATATGGCGGGATATATGTTCAAATGCGATCCTATCCGCATGAGCAAAGATGAAACTCTCGAGCTTCTCAAGGAGGCGTACTGCTGATGCCGCTTATCGAAAAGCGTAACGAAGTTAAAAACGCTCCGCGCGGCGGAAAAGGCGACGTCGCCTTTGAACACCTCCTAACCCCGGACGAAATGGGCAAAAGCAGCTCTCTGACAGCACGGCTTACTCTTCCCGCAGGCGCAGCCATAGGCTATCACATGCACTCCGGAGACGGCGAGCTATATTATATACTCTCCGGCGAAGGTCTGTACGTCGAGAACGGAAAGGCTCAGACCGTCCGCGCAGGAGATTCGCTCTTCTGTCCCGACGGTTCCTCTCATTCTCTTGAAAACACGGGAAATACCGAGCTGACAATGATAGCGGTAGTTTTTAATTCATAATACTTGCGGAGAGTTCGGTTCTGTCCGTTCTCTCCTTTTTGTATATTAAAAATCGACTCTGCCTACGGCGGCAAAGTCGATTTTTTTAATAATCTCATTTAGCCTCTACACCCATTTCGGTTATGTCCACAGGCGGCGCGTTAAAAAGCTCCTCAGGCGCGTCAGCTCCCAGCATGGCGTCTCTCGCCACGCTTAGCATCAGCTTTATTCTGTTTTCCTGATTTATCTTTGTCGCGCCCGGGTCGTAGTCTATTGCAACTATATTTGCTCCGGGGTTTTCTTCTCGTATCTTTCGGATCATGCCCTTGCCTACTATGTGATTCGGCAGGCAGCCAAATGGCTGAGTGCATATCACGTTCGGAATGCCCGAGTGTATCAGCTCCAGCATTTCTCCCGTGAGCAGCCAGCCCTCGCCCATTTTATTCGCCGGGCTTACATAGCCTTTCACGAGCTTTTTAGTCTCATAAAACTGTGCGCACGGTCTGAAATCGGAATTCTTTTTTACTATCTTCACAAGCTGATTTTGCAGATGCACCATTGCCTTCTCTGCTATCATAGAGAAAAACTGCGAAAACTTCTTTATCCCCAGCATCTCTCTGTCCTCAACTCTGTGATTTATACTGTACAGGAAAAAGTCCAAAAGACTGGGTATTATAACCTCGACGTCTTCACTTTCGAGAAAATCAGCCAGATTGTTGTTCCCCAGAGGAGCATATTTGACATATATTTCCCCTACTATCCCGACCTTGACCTTTTTCTCTCCTGTCAGTTCTATATCCGCGAAGTCGCGCACCATCTGCTTGAGATTCTTACCCAGCTTGAGGAAAATCCTTATGCTTCCGTTCAGATAATCCGTCCATTTTTTTATGAGCGCGTCTGTTTCGCCCTTGTTCTTTTCGTATGGTCTGGTTTGATTCGAGAGAAGCATTAGCGCATCTCCGTAATGTATCGCAAAAAACAGCTTGAGCATGAGCTTCGGTGTTATTTTAAAGCCGGGGTTTTTCTCCATGCCCACCATGTTGAATGACAGCACAGGGATATGCTCCAGACCGTTGCGCTTGAGCGCTCGTCTTATCAAATGAATGTAGTTCGACGCTCTGCATCCTCCGCCCGTCTGCGTCATGAACAACGCCACTTTATTAGTGTCGTATTCCCCGCTTTGCAGCGCCTCCAGCATCTGCCCTACGACGAGCAGAGCCGGATAGCACGTGTCGTTGTGTACGTTTTGCAATCCTATATCTTTTATCGCGTCGTTAGTGGAAGTAAGCATCTTTACCTTGTATCCCTCAGACGCAAATATCTGCTCGAACATAGAGAAGTGTATCGGCGCCATCATGGGAGCCAGTATAGTATACTCCTCCTTCATTTCTTCCGTGAACAGCACTCTCCCCGTTTTGGGGTCTCTGATTATCTCAGCCATGTTTCAGTCCCTCCACCGCGAGCAGGCTGCGCAGCCTTATCTTAGCCGCGCCGAGATTGTTAATCTCATCTATCTTCAGCTGTGTATACAGCTTCCCGCCACCTTCCAGTATGTCCTTTACCTGATCTGTCGTTATGGCGTCCAGACCGCATCCGAACGACACCAGCTGCACCAGCTCCATGTCATCGTTCTCCAACACGTACCTCGCCGCCTCGTACAGTCTCGCGTGATACGTCCATTGGTTAAGCACGTTCAATCTGCCTCGCTCTCTCGGTCTTATTGCATCCTCGCTCACCACAACGCAGCCGAGCGAACCAAGCAGTACGTCTATGCCGTGGTTTATTTCTGTATCTACGTGATAAGGTCTGCCCGCCAGCACGATTATCGTCATGCCGTTTTCCCGAGCGTATGCTATCGCCTCGTCGCCTTTGCGGAATACATCCTCTTTATATTCGTAGTACGCCTCGTATGCTTTATCAACCGCGGCGGCGCTGACTTTTTTGTCTATTCCCATCGTTTGATAAAAATACTTCTGCACATGCTTTTTGAATTCCTTTGGATTGTGCGGCGCCAGATACGGATTCATAAACTTGACCTCCGCCAGCCTTTTTACATTCGCAGCCAAAAGCTCCGGATAATACGCAACCACAGGACAATTATAATAGTTGTCTCCCAGATTCTCATTAAAGTTATACGGCATACACGGATAGAATATAGCGTCCACGCCCTGATCCATGAGCCTCTCTACGTGACCATGCATCAGCTTCGCAGGGTAGCAGACGGTGTCCGAAGGAATTGTATGCTGTCCGAGCATATACGTCTCTCTGCTTCCTACTCCGCTCGTCACTACTTTAAAATCCATTTCCGTAAGCAGCGTCGTCCAGAACGGAAGATTCTCGTACATATTCAGTCCAAGCGGTATTCCTATAGTTCTGCCTTTGCCTTGTTTTGGAATCTGCTGCACTCTTTCCAGCTTATAGGCGTACAAATCGGGTATATCGCTCTTTTTGCCGCCCAGCGCGCCTTCGCACCTGTTGCCCGATATGAATTTTTCTCCGCCCGGGAACATATTCACCGTCAGCTTGCAATGATTCTCGCAGCCTTTGCATACCGCAACTTTAGACTTGTGCGTAAAGTTCTTTAGCTGTTCGAGTGATATTAACGTGCTTTTCTCCTTGCCCAGCATTTTAGAATGAAGCGCCGCGCCGTATGCGCCCATGAGTCCTGCTATGGTCGGTCTGACGACATCTTTCCCCACCTCTCGCTCAAAAGCGCGCAGTATTGCATCGTTCAAGAAGGTTCCGCCCTGTACAACTATGTGATTTCCTATGTCGTCTGGGCTCTTTGCGCGTATTACCTTATACAGCGCGTTTTTCACTACGCTTACAGACAGCCCCGCCGATATATCCTCTACCGTCGCGCCGTCCTTCTGCGCCTGTTTTACGCTGGAATTCATAAATACAGTGCATCGTGAACCCAGATTTGCCGCATGTTTAGCAAAAAGTCCCAAAGAAGCAAAGTCAGCTGTCTCGTAGCCCAGAGCCTGAGCGAAGCTGGCTATAAACGACCCGCAGCCCGACGAGCATGCTTCATTGAGCATTATGGAATCTATAGCTCCGTTTCTGAGCTTGAAGCACTTCATATCCTGCCCGCCTATATCAATTATAAAGTCAACATCCGGATCGAACGCCCGAGCTGCATGAAAATGCGCCACAGTCTCTACTATTCCGTCGTCCGCGTGCAGAGCGTGCCTCAGCAGCTCTTCTCCGTATCCCGTGACTGTGCATCCGCATATCTGCACTCTGTCCCCTATCTGCTCGTATATTTTGATAAGCTCAAGACGTATTACATCCAGAGGTTCTCCATGATTGGCGTCGTAGAAGCTGTAGAGCATTTTGCCATCCTCTGTTATAAGCGCCAGCTTCGTCGTTGTAGATCCCGCATCTATTCCAAGATACGCCTTGCCGGAATATGTCATAATATCCGCATTTTCTACCGTATCCTTCTCATGTCTTGCTTTGAACTCCTGATATTCCTCGAAGTTGGCAAAAAGCGGCGGCAGCGAATTTGTAAAGTCAGCTTCAGACGGTTTCGTCAGCGCAAGCGCGATTTCCTGCATAGACAGCGGTTCTTCCTCCGCCGCGAGCATCGCCGTGCCCATAGCCACAAAATACTGCGCGTTATCCGGGAATATGGCGTGCTCCTCATCCAGCTTCAGAGTTTTTACAAATCTATCTCTTAACCCAAGGCCGAACGTCAGCGGCCCACCGAGAAAAGCTATTTTCCCTTTCAGTTCTCGCCCCGCCGCCAGTCCTGATATTGTCTGCGATACTATAGCCTGATATATACTCGCGGCAATATCCTCTTTGCTCGCGCCCTGATTGAGCAGCGGCTGTATGTCAGACTTTGCAAAAACGCCGCAGCGCGAAGCTATATTGTATATCTGCTTATGCCCGAAATAAAGCTCGTCCAGCTCCGGCGCAGTCACTGACAGCAGCGCCGCCATTTGGTCAATAAAAGCACCCGTGCCTCCCGCACAAGTGCCGTTCATTCTCTCTTCGTTTCCGCCGGACAGGAAAAGTATTTTCGCGTCCTCTCCGCCCAGCTCCACGACCGCATCTGTTCCCGGGATGAGCACACCACATGCTTTTTTCGTCGCAAAAACCTCCTGCACAAACGGCAGGCCGGACGAACCCGAAAGCCCAAGTCCCGCCGAACCTGAAAGCGCAAAGTGAATTCTCGCATTCGGCAGCACTATTCTTTTTACGTCGCTCATCTGAGAGAGCGCCGTCTCTCTCACTCGGGAGTGGTGTCTCTCATATTTCTTATAAATAATCTGCATGTCCTTATTTATAACCACAGTTTTTACTGTGGTAGAACCGCAGTCCATTCCAATATAATATGTTCCCTGCATATCTCGCCTCTTCACTCACTGATATGAGCTTGTTTTATTTCTTGCGTAAGCTCCAAAAGCTGTGCAAGAGTATTCACTCTGACCAATCTCGTTCTCATTTCTCTCGCGCCATGCATTCCCTTCGTGTACCACGCAGCATGCTTGCGCATCTCTTTTATAGCGACGCTCTCCGGCTTTTGAAGGCAGGCGTGCCGCGCGTGCTCTTCCAGAGCATCCAGTCTCTCGGCCGGCGTCGATTTTTTTATTACCCCTGTTTTAAAGTATTCCAATATCTCACGGAATATGAAAGGATCTCCCAGAGCGCCGCGAGCCACCATTATCCCATCGCAGCCTGTATATTGCAGCATTTTCTCCGCGCTCTCGGCGTCGAATATATCTCCGTTGCCTATCACGGGTATGCTTATCTTTTGTTTAATCCTGGCTATTATATCCCAATCTGCCTTGCCTTCGTAATACTGAGACCTAAGCCTGCCGTGTATTGTCACGGCGTCTGCGCCGTTATCCTCTGCTATAACCGCAAAATCAGCCGCATTTTGAATAGTCGGATCGAATCCCTTTCGGAATTTTACCGTGACGGGCAGTTTCGTCGCTTTTTTAACTGCCGAGATGATTTTCCCCGCGGCGCGGGCGTTTTTCATAAGCGCGCAGCCCTCTCCGTTATTTACAATCTTCGGCGCGGGACATCCCATATTAATATCGAAAAGGGCGATTTTATCGCCCATCTCCCCTTCTAATTCTCTCGCTGTCTCCGCTATTATATCCGGCTCGCTGCCAAAAAGCTGCACTCCTGCTTTTCCTTCTTCTTCAGATACAGCGAGCAGCTCCCTGGTGCGCTTGCTTCCGTATTTTATCCCCTTTGCGCTGACCATTTCAGTATAGGTAAGACCTGCGCCCTGAGCGGCGCATAGCCTTCGGAACGATACGTCCGTCACGCCCGCCAAGGGCGCGAGCAAAACTCTGTTCCGCGCGAAAGGCAGCGACTCGCTTTTCGTTTCTATTCGTCCCACGATTCCGTCACCTCCGCGCTTTCACTCGGCTGGGGAATATCCTCGCCTTTTATAGTTTTGTCCTCTTTCATCTCTATACTGTCTATGAGCCAGCTGCCGTTCTGCTTCACCAAAACGACGTCATATACGCCGCTTTGTATAAAGTAATCCGTAACCTGATCTTCAGGAAGTGTAGACGTAAGCGCAGCGGATATGTCGGATATTTCATCCTCTACTGTGAGCTTTACTTTTTTAGACCACGGGAACACGATATGAAAGGATACGCTTGTGCTCTGTGCATAGTTGCTTATGGTATAGCCTCTGTTTCTGGTCTGTGTGTCCAGCTCTGTCTCGTTCAGAAAGTCCTGTGTAAACACCTTCCCGAGCAGCTCTGTGTCGCTGTTCTCAACAGGCGTCAGAATTACGGAAGCCCGTTTGCTGAAGCCGTCCTCTGTTATTACCTGCACGTTAACGGTATTGAGCGCAGTAAAAAGCGCAAGCAGCACCAAAACCAAAGCAGCCAGCGTCGCGAGCAGCTTGCCCGCGATGTATCTCCAGAACTTGCCTTTGTCGAATTCCAGTTTCTTCTTCGCGTTTTTTACGTTCACGCTCTCACCTCTTTCCACAGACTAATATCTATATTGCTCCTCGTGTATCATAGCAGGAACTAAATCGTCTAAGCCATATTGTTCTTCAACGCCTGAGAGTGCCTTTTCACATCTCTTTTCATAAATCAGAGTTTACAAGTAATTCAGCAGCTATATAAACCTTTAAATCCAAAAGATGCAATTAGCAAGTTATCGCTCATACTGTTTTATAAAGTATATCGCCTTAGTACAGCTTCGCTCCCGCAGGAATGTGATCGTCCACCATCAAGAGATGCAGTTTTTCTTCGCCTTCTTCTTCGTGAACGGCACTAATCAGCATGCCGCAGGATTCAATTCCCATCATGGGTCTCGGCGGAAGATTTGTAATAGCGATGCATGTCTTGCCGACCAGCTCTTCCGGCTCATAATAAGCGTGAATACCGCTTAAAATAGTTCTGTCAGTGCCTGTTCCGTCGTCCAGAGTGAACTGTAACAGCTTCTTGGACTTCGGTACTGCTACACATTCTTTAACCTTTACCGCTCTGAAATCAGACTTGCTGAATGTATCGAAATCTACAAATTCCTCAAACAAAGGCTCTACCTTCACTTTGGAAAAATCAATCTCTTCCGGCTCAGCTTTTACATCATTTGCAGCAGCTTCAGAAGCCTTAGCTCCCTTGTTCGCGCCATTCAGAGGCTTCATCGTCGGGAACAGCAATACCTCGCGGATTGAATATTGATCTGTGAGCAACATAACCATTCTGTCAATGCCTATGCCCAGGCCGCCCGTCGGAGGCATGCCGTATTCCAGAGCGGTTACATAATCCTCATCCATCATGTGAGCCTCGTCGTCTCCCGCCTCTCTCTGCTTTAGCTGCTGTTCAAATCTGGCTTTCTGATCTATCGGGTCGTTAAGCTCGGAGAATGCGTTGCCCAGCTCTCTGCCCGTCGCGAATGCTTCGAATCTCTCTGTCAGCCACGGCTCATCCGGTTTTCTCGACGCCAGCGGGCTAACTTCGACAGGATAATCCATTATGAAAGTGGGCTGGATCAAATTGTCCTCGACAAATTCTTCAAACGCAGCATTCATCAGCGTTCCTCTTGTCTGACCGGGCTGTACATTAAGACCTATAGATTTTGCAAGCTCTCTCGCTTCCTCATCATTCTCACACGCCGCAAAATCAGCTCCGGAGTATTTCTTTACCGCTTCTGCCATGGTCATTCTCGCCCACGGCACTGTCAAATCTACATCCGTCCCCTGATACTTTATCTTCGTCGTGCCGTTGACCTTTTCGCAGCAGTATGCAAAAAGATTCTCGCACAGCTCCATCATGCCCTTGTAATCCGTATATGCTTCATAGAGCTCTATTGTCGTAAACTCAGGATTATGCTTTAAATCCATTCCTTCGTTGCGGAATATTCTGCCAATCTCGTAAACCTTCTCCAGCCCGCCTACGATTAGACGCTTTAAATGCAGCTCCGTCGCAATGCGCAAATACATATCTATGTCCAGCGTATTGTGATGCGTCACGAACGGACGAGCCGCCGCGCCGCCTGCCGTGCCGTGCAGTATGGGAGTTTCCACCTCAATGTATCCGCGGGAATCCATGAAGTCGCGTACATGCTTGATAATAGCAGAACGCGCTTTAAATGTGTCGCGAACCTGAGGATTGACTATCAGATCCACATATCTTTGTCTGTATCTCAGCTCGGGGTCTTTGAGGCCGTGGAATTTCTCCGGCAAAGGCAGCAGAGACTTGCTCAGGAGCGTTACCTCGTGCGCTTTTACTGTTATCTCTCCTGCATTCGTGCGGAAGACCTCGCCCTTTACGCCTACAATGTCGCCTATATCATACGTTTTGTATGTCTTATACGGCTCTTCTCCCATTACGTCCTTGCGGGCGTAGCACTGTATCTGACCTTCGGCGTCCAGCACGTGGAAGAAGCTTGCTTTTCCCATTACGCGCTTGCTCATGATTCTGCCCGCGATAGTCTGAACGCTGCCTTCCAAGTTTTCAAAGTCGTTAAAAATCTGCTTGGATGTCGCCGTGCGGTCAAACTTCATTATATTAAAAGGATCATTGCCCGCTTCGCGCATAGCCGCAAGCTTCTCGCGGCGCAGCCTGCTAACTTGGGTTATATCCTCTGTCTTTTCCTGCTTCTGCTGCTTGCTGTTTTGATTGTTATTGTCTGCCATATCTTTTCCTTATGTATTTGAGTATTAATATTGTATTTTGTGATAAAACCTACGCTCTTGAAATTTCCTTTATTTCAAAGCATATCGCGCCTGCCGGCACTTCAATTTTGACCTTTTCTCCTACCATCCTGCCCATCAGCGCCGAGCCCACAGGAGATTCGTTTGATATTGAGCCGGCGTCTACATCCGACTCAGCCGAGCCCAGTATGCGGAACGTCTCTTCTTCTCCGATTGTCTCGTCCGTCGGCATTCCCTTAGCATCGAGCGCTATTTCTATCATACGAACCTTCGTACCTACGCCTACTCTGGTCAGATTTATGTCCTCGTCATCTACGACAACTGCATTGAGCAGCTGCTTCTCCATATCTGCGATCTGACCTTCGATTCTGCTTTGCTCGTTTCTCGCCTCGGTATATTCTGCGTTCTCGCTCAAGTCGCCGAAGCCGCGTGCAATTTTAATCTGTTCTGATATTTCAGCGCGTTTTACGGTTTTTAGATACTCCAGCTTTTGCTCAAGTTCCTCTTTACCTTTGCGCGTTAAAACAAATTCGTTAGCCAAGTTTATTACCTCCAAATTGTCTATATATCTATTTGCAAGTCCGGCGCTCTTTGACTCCGGAATACTATTATGATTTTTCTTTTGTAATTTATATTTCTAACCGTAGTAATTTTCGCCGAAAACGCTTTTCTGTCCCGGCACTTTATTTTACACTTTTAACGCTTGAATGTCTACACCGCTCCTGAAATTACTAACTGAGCGCGCGAAGCAGCTTAGCCTTAGCTCTCTGCAATGCGTTATCTACAGATTTCTGCGGTTTATCCAGCATAGAAGCTATCTGACCGTATGTGTAGCCCATGAGATACATCTCCAAAACATCCCTCTCCAGCAACGAAAGCTTGTCGTCTATCATCTTGTTTATGTCACGTATGGATTCTTTTTCCAGGTATATCTGCTCCGGCGTGCTTTCTTCCATCCCTACCGTAACATCCATCAGCGTCTGACTTGCATCGTCGCTCTCATATGCCGTCCCGTCCAGCGATACGTATGAGTTGAGCGGAAAATGCTTTTTTCTGGTCGCGGTCTTGATTGCCGTTATCATTTGGCGAGTAATACAAAGCTCTGCAAAAGCGTAAAAGGACTTCCGCTTATCCGCGTCGTAGCTCCGTATAGCTTTATAAAGACCTATCATACCCTCTTGGATAAGATCGTCTCTGTCCGCGCCTATGAGAAAGTACGACCTCGCTTTTTTTCTGACGTGATTTTTATATTTGCTCATCAGAAAATCCAGCGCATCGTTATCTCCGCGCCGCGCCCTCTCTGCAAGCTCGGCATCCTCCATGTCCTGATACAAGCGCATCTCTTCGAGTGCTTCTGAATTCATGAATCCTGCCTCGTCTTTTCATACATAAGCACCGCAGCAGCAGCGGAAGCGTTAAGCGATTCAATCTTACCTTTCATTTCTATACTCACCACGAAGTCACTTCTCTCTCTGACTAAACGCGATACTCCTTCGCCTTCCGCGCCGATCACAAGACAGAGCGCCCCTGACAAATTACATTTTTGAGCCGGTACTCCTCCCATATCCGCACTCGCGACCCAGACTCCGCGCTCTTTGAGCACATCTATCGTGGACGCCATATTCGTCACCTTGACTATGGGTATGTATTCTTCCGCGCCGCACGCCGCCTTGCAGGCCGCCGCCGTCATAGACGCGCTTCGCCTGCGAGGGATGATGACGCCATGCGCTCCAAAAACCTCCGCGCTCCTGACTATTGCGCCGAGATTCTGGTTGTCCGATATTCCGTCCAGCGCAATTATAAACGGCGGTCTGCCTTCCGATTCAGCCTTGGCAAAAACGTCGTCCAGCTCAGCATATTTCACGGGTGATACCTGAGCCGCTATTCCCTGATGATTTCCCGTTCGCCCGTTAAATCCCATCGGCATAGCCATTTCATCCAGCTTGCTCCTCGGCACCTGCTTGACAGGAACTCCGTTTTTCTTCGCCAGAGCTAACAGCTCGCGTATGCTCCCGTCCTGCGCGCCCGAGGCCACATACACCGCGTCCACGCTTCTCTCGGATTTCAGCGCCTCGCGCACAGTATTCCTTCCTATTACTATTCCGTTTGTATCTATGCTATCCTTCATTATTCTCCCCTAATATATTGTCGAAAAGGACGTCAATTCTGTTTTTTTCTCCGGAAAGATATAAGTATCCTATCACCGCTTCGAGACCCGTCGCCTTGTGATAATCCGCCACGGACATATTTTTCGGCGTTGTCGCTACCTTTGCGTTTCTGCCTCTGCGAAACACGTCCCTCTCCTGCTCCGTAAGCATGTCCATTATTCTGTCTGCGGCTTCAGCCTGCGCGCCCGCGTTGACTATGCCGCTAACCTCCCTGTGCAGCGCGCCCACTCCTGCGCCGCTGCTCTTTATCCTGCTGGCGCGCGCATACAAATCGTAAACAGTATCCCCTATGTATGCCAGAACGAGCGGCGGTTTCATCCGCGCTTGCTTTTCTCCTATAGGCGCGAGTATATCCATATCAATTTCTCCTTGTATTCTACGCGGCTGATTCACCAAAATAATCCTGCAATCCCTCAGCTATAGCTTTTACTATCCTGAGCTGATATGCCTTTTTCCCCAACTCTATCTCCTCCGCCGGGTTGGAAATAAAACCGCATTCCACTATTACCGCCGGCGCCTCTCCGGATTTGACTATATAGTAGTTGCCCTCCGCCTCGCTTCGAGGTTTTTCTACT
>UQXU01000020.1 GCA_900545085.1 uncultured Eubacteriales bacterium | reverse complement strand
GTCGATGCCGGACGGTCTTATATATTTCATTCATCTTCCGGTGTTTTACCAATATCCACCCACCCGCATGAATGGGAGTAAAGCTCCAGCTCGGGGAGGGTAAGCTCTATGGCAGAATTACTGCTGCCGCAAGCCGGGAACACAGTCTCAAAACGCTGCAAAGATTTATCGAGATAGACTTTCACGGGTTTATCTTCTAAAGCAAAGGGACAAACGCCGCCTACCGCATGGCCGGTCAATTCCTGAGTGCGTTCGTGAGACAGCATTTTTGCTTTTGTGCCGAAAGCGCGTTTGAACTTTCCGCTGTTGGCTTTTGCGTCGCCTGCCAAAACTACGATTATACACGCATCGTCTCCGTCGGCGAAGCTCAGAGATTTAGCTATGCGTTTGGGTTCGGTAGAAAGAGCCTGCGCGGCCAACTCTACTGTAGCGCTCGATACAGGGAATTCGAGAACATCTTTGTCGCGTCCCCACTGCGAAAGATATTCTTTAACCAAAGATATAGACAAAAAATCACTCCAATGCACTGAATTTTAGGAATATTATACTATACATAATATACTGAATGCAAGGTTTGCTGTTTTATGACCGTGAACAGATGTCCTCCGCCGCTATAGCCCTGAGGGGGCGGCGCTAATTATTGAAAAAAACTTGGTTATTATAAAAAAAACACTTGCATATATGAGAAAAAGATGTTATTATATTAGAGGTCTCTTTGAGACGAGAGAATCTGGGTGTGGCGCAGTTTGGTAGCGTGCTTGAATGGGGTTCAAGAGGCCGGAGGTTCAAATCCTCTCACCCAGACCATTGAGGAACTGTTGAATACGACAGTTCCTTTTTTGTTGACATTTCATGAAAGGCTCTTTAATATATTGAGATACACCGCTGTTTCTCAGCGGTTTTTTATTGTGTTGAGATTACATCGACTCTGAAAGCTTCTGTCTGTTATAGGAATAAGCTATGCCGTGCAATATGTTTTCGGTATTAACACTAATTCCTATAAAGGTGGTATAATATTGTCAACGAATTGAAGGGCGGTGAGACGCGTGATACGATTTGAAAATGTAAGCAAAGAATTTGACAGCGAAGGGATAAGCGTGGCGGCGGTCAAAGACGTGAGCTTAGAAATAAACAAAGGTGAAGTTTTCGGAATAATAGGTTTTTCCGGAGCGGGAAAGTCTACGCTGGTGCGCTGTATAAACCTTCTGGAGCGCCCTACAAAAGGAAAAGTCTTTATAAACGAAAAAGAAATAACCGCGCTATCCGAGAGCGAGCTGAAAGAACAGCGGAAAAAGATTGGAATGATATTCCAGCAGTTCAACCTCTTCTCCAACAGGACTGTATATAATAATGTAGAGTTTCCGCTCAAAAGAAGTAAACTGACGAGGCGGCAAAAACAGGAAAAGGTAATGAGATTACTCAAACTGGTAGACTTGGAGGACAAGGCAAGCGCATATCCGTCTCAGCTCTCAGGAGGACAGAAGCAGAGAGTGGCGATAGCGAGAGCTTTGGCGAATGACCCGGAGATATTATTGAGTGACGAATCGACAAGTGCGCTCGATCCGAAAACTACGAAGTCGATATTAACTTTGCTGAAAAAGCTAAACAGAGAGCTTGGAATTACTATAGTAGTTATCACGCATGAGATGCAGGTGATAAAAGACATATGTGACAGAGTAGCGGTAATGAAAGACGGCGAAGTTGTAGAATACGGAGATGTGTTCGATATTTTTGCCAACCCGACTCAGGATATAACGAGAGAGTTCGTAGAAGGCACGTCCAACTTATCGAGAATAAAAGAATTGCTGGAAAACAAGAGCGCTATAACTCAGCTCAAACAGGGAGAGGCGATATTGAAATTCAAATATCTGGAACGAAGCGCTTCCGAGGCGCTGGTCTCTCAGCTTTCGCGCAAATTTAATCTGGATATAAACATTATTTTCGGCAATATAGAATTGATAGGAGATAATCCGGTAGGCGGATTGGTTTCGATAGTGCGGGGAACAGCGCGGGAGATAGACGCTGCGATAGAATATTTAAAGGAAAAGAATGTAGGCGTGGAGGTGATACTCGATGGCAGAACAGCTTAACAGCATAATTCCAAATGTCATGGAGAAGCTGCCTGAATTTTTGACCAGCATAAAAGAGACATTTATAATGGTAGGCTGGTCGGGGATTATATCGTTCATATTGGGTTTGCTTCTCGGAGTGACAATAACAGTGACCAAGCCGGGCAATATAATGTCAAATCCTGTTGTCTATCACGCTATTGATAAAGTAGTGAACTTTTTTCGCTCAATACCGTTTATCATATTGCTGGCCGGCCTTGTACCGCTGACCAGGCTGATAATGGGGACGGCGATAGGCGTGGAGGGGGCTATAGTACCGCTTGTGTTCGGATGTACACCCTTCTTCACGAGGCAGATAGAGTCGGCTCTGGCAGACGTATCGCCCGGGCTGATAGAGGCGGCGCAATCTATGGGATCGGGTAAGCTGGATATTATAATGAGAGTATATTTAAAGGAAAGCATTTCCGGCATAGCGAGAGCGACGACGATAACGATCATCAGTCTGATAGGGCTCACGGCTATGGCAGGTGCGATAGGCGCGGGCGGCCTCGGCGATTTTGCAATAAGGTTTGGACATCAGAGAAATCAGCCTGACGTCACATATACTACGGTTATTGTGCTTGTGATTATTGTCAGCGTGATTCAGCTCATAGGGAATTACATCGCAAGAAAAAATACACACGAATAGACTGCATATATAAAAGGAGAAATTTATGAAAAAGTTTAGAGCATTGGCATTGGGACTGGCGTTTACATTTGTCTTAGGCGCAGGCGCGGCGTGCAGCCGGGGCGGAGATTCCGAGAGCGCGGCCGCTGAAACGACAGGCACGGAGACACAAGCCGCCGCGGATACGTCGGCCGGCTCGGAGTACGCGGGCAGAACGGTAAAGATCGGTTTGACAGGCACGATTTATGAGAAGATTTGGGAGCCGATAATCGAAGATTTCGCTCAGGAGGGCGTCACAATCGAGCTTGTGCAGTTCGGAGACTTTTCCTTGCCTAACGAAGCGCTCAACGCAGGCGAAATCGACTTGAACGCATTTCAGCATCATGCGTATTTTAACAGCGATGTAGAAAGCAACGGCTACGACATCACGCCTATAGGAGACACATTTGTAATTGCGATGAATCTGTATTCCGACAAGATAAAAAGTCTCGCTGAGCTGAAGGACGGCGATACTATCGCTATCCCCAACGACGCATCCAACGGAGGCAGAGCTATAAAGCTGCTCGAATCCGCAGGTATTGTCACGCTCAAGGCGGACGCCGGCTCCAATCCGTCCGTAACAGACATAGAGAGCAAGACGCCCGACATTGAGATTAAAGAAGTAAACGCGGCGGACATATCCGCGCTTCTGCCCGACGTCACAGCGGCGGTCATAAACGGGAATTACGCTCTGGATTACGGCATTAATCCTGAAACGGCCATTTACGAAGAAACAGAGTACGACGACGACAGCTACTTCTGCCTCATAGCGGCGAGAAGCGGCGAGGCGGACGACGGGCTGTATAAAGAAATTGTGGAAAGATTCCAGTCCGAGGCGACAAAACAGATTTTTGAGGAAGAATTTGACGGTTACTTTGTATCCGCTTGGGACAAGTAGTTTTATAAATCAGAAAAGAGGTGCGGGCTATGGCTGATTTGAGAAGTGAGCTTAGAGAAATAATTCAGGACGATTCCAGAATAGTCACGGAGGGCATAGAAAAGAAATATCTGTCGGACAACTTCCAACGGAAGCGGGGCGAGGCAGATGCACTGATATTCCCAATCTCCACAGAAGAAGTCAGCCGGCTGATGGCGCTGGCGTATGAAAAAAACCTTCCCGTTACTCCGAGAGGCGCGGGCACAAATCTGGTAGGCTCGGAGGGGACGTTGGCGATTATAACCAAGTGCGTGCTCAAGCTGATACCTAAGCCGGAGGAGAGCCTGAGCGTTCTGGTCAGCTTCAACAGCCTGAGAGAAGGCATAGAAAGCGTGCGCGAGGTCATAAAAGCGAACGTAAACCCGACGGCGGTCGAGTTTATAGAGCGGGACGTCGTCAAGCTGGGCGAGGACTTTCTGGGATATGAGTTCCCCGAGGCGGACGCGAGCGCATATGTGCTTCTCACCTTCGACGGCTCGGCGAAAGAGATAGAGGCGCATTTGGATAAGCTCAAAGAGGTCGCCGCGTCGGGCGGCGCGCGCAGGGTGATGGAGCTGCGCGACCCGGAGCAGGCGGCGCAGATATGGAAGGTGCGCGGGGCGCTCGTCACCGCCGTGGAGGAAGTCTCGGAGCAGGAGCCTCTGGACATAGTAGTTCCTATAAACAAGATAGACACTTTCGTGACTTTTGTAAACGAGCTGTCCAAAGCCCGCGGGATGGGAATGGTCAGCTTCGGACACGCAGGCGACGGAAACGTGCACATCTGTCTGGTCCGAGGAGAGCGCAGCGAGGAGGAATGGGAGCGCGAGCTGGACGAAAATCTGGATACGCTCTATCATAAGGCTTATGAGCTGGGCGGCGTGACGAGCGGCGAGCACGGCATAGGCGTGAGCAAGCGGAAATACTTCTTCCGCGAGACGAACGGAGGCAGCGTGCAACTCATGAATCGACTGAAAAAGGCGTTTGACGACAGGAATATTCTAAACAGAGGAATATCCTACGTGAAAGAACAGGCATGATACTCAGAGTCTATCATTGACGACTGTTTTCTTCCAAAGTACAGCCGAGAGGCAAAGAGAGGCGAATCTGAAAAGAGGTTCGCCGCTTTTTTATATAGGATAAAAAAGGAAGCGGAAAACATAGTGATGTGGTATAATATAGCCAAAACGACAAGGGGAATAAATAATATGAAAGCGATTGACTTTACGGGACTGGTAGACAAGCTGCAAGCAACGCGCGACCTCACGGACGAGGAATTCTCAGCGCTGCTCTCCACGGGCGAAGCGGACGCGGAGCTTTTCGACGCGGCGGAAAAGACGCGGAGAGAAAACTACGGAGACGAGATATACATCCGAGGGCTTATAGAATTTACGAACTATTGCAAAAACAACTGCTATTATTGCGGCATACGCGGCGGAAACAAAAACGCGGAGAGATACAGACTTAGCGAAGAGCAGATACTCTCGTGCTGCGAGGAGGGGTACGCCTTGGGGTACCGCACGTTCGTGCTGCAAGGCGGGGAGGACCCGTATTTTACGGACGAGAGAATATGCGGCATAGTCTCCGCTATACGCGGGCGTTATCCCGACTGCGCGATAACGCTGTCGATAGGTGAAAAATCCAAAGAGAGCTATCAGAAGTATTTTGACTGCGGAGCGGACAGGTATCTCCTGCGGCATGAGACGGCGGACGCAGAGCATTACGCCGGGCTGCATCCGGCGGAGATGAGCTCGGAGAACAGAAAAAGATGCCTCTTCGATTTGAAAGAGATAGGGTATCAGGTCGGCGCGGGATTCATGGTCGGCGCGCCGTACCAGACCATGGAGAATATAATATCCGATTTAAGATTTCTCCAAGAGCTGGAGCCGGATATGATAGGGATAGGCCCGTTCATACCTCATGCGCAGACGCCCTTCGCGGACTTCCCGAGCGGGAGCGCGGAGCTGACGCTCAGGCTGCTGGGCGTGCTGAGGCTGATGTTCCCGGAGGTGCTCCTCCCCGCGACGACCGCGCTGGGGACGCTGCACCCGAGAGGCAGAGAGCTGGGGATAAAAGCGGGCGCGAACGTAGTCATGCCGAATCTCTCGCCGACGGACGTGCGCGAGCTGTACGAGCTGTACGACAACAAAATCTGCACGGGAGACGAAGCGGCGCAGTGCCGCGGATGTCTGGAGGCGCGGGTCGAGTCGGTAGGATGCCGCGTGGTGACGGATAGAGGAGATGCAAAGCGAAAAAAGAGATAAAACCTTAAAGAATTATGAAAAAAATCGAGAGCCGCTTACAAAGAGAAATAAATTGACATTATAAAAATATTTGCGATAAGTGGTAATGTCAAAAAAAAAAACGTTTGTCAAATTCTAAGCAAAAAACTCAGAAATAAATCTTGACAGAGGGAAAATATTCATGTATGATAAATGTGAATGAAAAATATGGATTGTGTTGCAAATGTGAAAAGCGCCGCTTGTTCTTTTAGGCTGCGCCTGAGGCAGAATGCTGAGCGCAATCCTGCACTCGACATGCGCCATGGGAAACGCGAGCGCTGTTGTATGAGTAAAGATACAAATCCAGAACTCAGGAGGGGAGTCGACAGAATGAGACAGAGGAAAAGTAAGCGGATATTAACACTGCTGGTAGCTTTAGCAGTAATGCTTTCGCTCTGCACGACGGCGTATGCCGAGACGGAGAGCTCCGCACCTGCCGAGCCGACGGCGTCGGAACAGGCGGCGGAGACAGTGGGGACGGCGGAGCCGAGCGCGGAGGCGAGCCCCTCTGCCGCAGAGTCGGCGGAACCGACGGAGACGCCAGAGCCGAGCCAACCTGCGCAGAGCGAAGCGCCGAGCGAACCCGCAGAGTTGGAAAATACGGAAGAGCCGGCAGTCGCCGATTTGAGCTCCGTGAACAGCGTATCTGAAGTCGCGGCGCTGAGCGAAACAGGTGACGCTGACGGTCTTATAATTAACAAGACAGCAGCGTATGATGCAAAAACTAATAGCTATAAGATAACGCTGGAACAGTACGTCACGGGCAGTGTAACAACGACCACGACGACAAAGCCTGCGGACATAGTCCTCGTTTTGGACGTTTCAGGTTCGATGGATGATGCACTGTCAACTGAATACGTGTATACTGAAGTGTACAGCGGAAGCTTGAATACTAATAGAACCTATTATATTAAAGACGGAAACGACTACAAGTCAGTAACCTATAGAAAACAGGGAGGGTCTGGGAGTAGCAATGGCTATTGGCGTGACAGCTCCTGGAATACTTATACTCCCAAAACTAGCGCAAACGACTCCGACAGCAGTCATGTGCAGTTCTATACGAGAACCTCAGAAACTACAACTAAGCTCGATGCTCTGAAAGATGCGGTAAACAATTTTATTGAGTCCGTAGCTACAAATGCCAGCGAAAACGAGGTAAAGCATCGAATTGCAATTGTCAAGTACGCGGGTGATAAGACTAATACCGTGGGAAATGATACATACGAAGAGGGTTGGTACACCTACAACTATTCACAGATAGTCAAAGGCCTTACGGATGTAAGTACAGGTGCAAGCGACTTAAAAGAAGAGGTAAACGGATTTACTGCCGCCGGCGCGACGTCAGCCGACTACGGCATGCAGCATGCTCAGACGGTGCTGGACAGCGCAAGACCAGACAGCACAAAAGTCGTAGTTATGTTCACGGACGGCGAGCCTAATCATGGTAACTATTTTGATACAACGGTTGCGAACGCTACGATTAAAGAAGCTAAAGAAATAAAAGATAGCGGCGCTACTGTTTACACGATAGGAATGATGGAGGATGCGGACGACAGATTACCGGCAACCGGTGGCGACAAGGACGTCAATAAGTATATGCACTACGTCTCTTCCAACTATCCGAATGCTACAAGCATGAGTTACGGCGGAGATATGGCAGCCGGAGTAGGCGGCGACACTGAAAAGAGCTTTTATCTCGCAGCGGACAGCGCGGCGAAGCTTAACGAGATATTCCAGAAGATAAGCGAGTCGGTCAACAATCCCAGCCTATCGCTGGGTGCGGAAACTGTGGTTAAGGATACTGTGACGGAGTATTTCAATATGCCGAATGTTAGTGATGTAAGTGTGTACACCGCCGACTGCGATGGCATGGACGAGAGCGGAAACTACACTTTCAAAACCAGAGAAGAATACACCGGTGCTAAGGTTGCAATAAATAAAGAAAGCAACGCAATTACTGTAACGAACTTTGACTACGCTGAGAACTACGTAAACAGCGGCGCGGATGGGGAGACCTACGGCGGACAGAAGCTGATTGTAGAATTTACAATCACGCCCAAGGATGGCTTCCTCGGAGGCAACAACGTCCCCACCAACGGCAGTGATTCGGGAATCTATGCGAAGAGCACGGATGAAAATGCTATAAAGAACTACGAAAATCCGACAGTCAATGTTCCGGTAAAAGAGATAGCTGTTGATGTTGTAGATAAGAACGTCTACCTGTTCGGAGATGTTACGCGGGAAGATATGCTGGAAGGCGCAACGGTCAAAGTGAAGGACACTTATGGAACAGATTATGAGCTTAGCCTGAGCGATGGTGCGACGAACTTCGGTCTTGATGAGTGGCAGAATAAATTTGTAAATATCACTGTGACAAAGCCTGAAGGTCAGACCGGCTTGGAAAATGACAGCACGTTCACGCTGAGCGCGTCGATGACAGCTAAAGAAAAAGCTGGGACTGCAATAGGTAATGCTAACAGTACAGAGGTCGTTACTGTCAAAGACGATGCTAAGATAAACGTGTTCAAACCTGTGCTGACATTCAAGGACGGCGAGGTTGATTACCTTGATAACGCTCCTACGAATCCTACAGATTATGATAAGAATAATCTAGTAAGTGAAGCTTGGAAGTACGGCACGACATCTAGCGCTGACGAAGACGTTAAGATTCTGGGAGGCAAACCCACGCTCGAGTTGAACTATGCGTCCGGCGCGGGAATCGGCAACGGAAAGATTACTTCTAAAGATACAGATATTCCGGTTAAGGTGACGGTCACGATTAACAAAACAGAAGTTAATTCGTACACAACATTTGTGCATGATACTTGCACCGTAACTGACTGCACATGGTCTGATGAGAACAATAAAAACGGCGACCCGGCGTTCCTGCTGCATCCTAAGAACACAGTTCTGACGATAGAAAAGACAGTATCCGGCGGCGAAGCTAACCCGAATGACCATTTCACATTCACGATAACCGCTCCTAGCCTGAGCAGCAGAACGGTTGGCGCGACTATCACAGGCGCGGACGGATGCTCGGAAGAACACGATCACGGCATAACCGACGCCAAGCTGAACTTTGGTTCAGACGGTAAAGCTATCGTATATCTCAAGCATGGCGAATCAATAAAACTTGAAGGCCTGAAAGCGGGCAACGTAACTATCGCTGAGGATAACGGCAACTATACGCTGACGGCTAAAGTGGATGATAAGACTGCTGAGATTAAAGACAACAATACACTCAGCGTGTCGCTGAACAGAGGCGACAAAAAGACAGCAGCGCTGAACAATGAGCGCGGCGGCACTCCCATATTGGGAATAGACAGCGACAATGCGCCTTTCATAATCATAGGCGCGGCAGTAGTAATTTGCGCGGCAGGATTTGTATTCCTGAGACGCAGAAGAGGACGCTCCGACTTCTAAGGTGAGGGAATGAGCAAAAAGGTTAAGCAGAAGAACACCGTCTCCAAGCCTTCGCGGATGGACGCGAAGAGCGTGAGCACGCTCGACGATATTGCGCAGTATTTGAAAACGGTGAAGTTCCGTAAAAAAATGCTGGGCGGGCTGGACGAGATGGATGTTTGGAAAAAGATACGCTTGCTGGATGAGATGTATCAGCAGCTGTATCTTCTGCAAGATGCGAAGTATCAAGCTCTGCTGGAGCTGAACAAATCGGCTCCGGCGGAGAATGACGGGGAGAGCGGTCGCTATGAGTGATATGCACCCCGGGATAGGAGACGCGACCCCCGCTGCGATCCGCGGCAGGCTGAGAAAAGCCGACCTCGCGCTGATGCGCAGGCAGTCGCTCGCGAGAGTGGTTGCCGTGGCGCTCGTGCTGTGGCTCATGCTGAGCTTCGTGTTCGGATTCATGCGCTGCACAGGCGAGACCATGTCGCCGGCGCTGGAAGACGGCGATTTGCTGATATACTATCGGCTCAGCAATACGTACGAGAGCGGCGATATAGTCGTGTACACCAAAGACAACGTGCAGTATATCGGCAGGATTGCCGCTATGCCCGCTGATGAAGTGGAAATCACGGAGGACGGAACTCTCGTGATTAACGGATATTATCAGGCGAGCACGGATACCACGCCGTACGCACGGCAGGAAAACGCGGATTATCCGCTCAATCTGGCAGAGGATGAATATTTCATACTGCTGGACGACAGATCGTCTGTGCTGGACAGCCGGACCTTCGGCGCAGTCAAGCTGGACGACATAGATGGGAAACTGCTCACGCTGCTGAGGCGCAGAGGGTTCTGACAACTTAGGTTTTGAATGGCTGGCGCGCAAATAAAATTTGGCCATTTTAAACAAATAAATATGCGAGATAAAAAAAGGAGGAAATCTTTTCATGAAAAAGATTGGGAAACTCGGTCTGACGATCGCTATGGTTCTGGCTATGGCAATCGGCACAACAGCTACGGCGTTTGCTGATACTACAGCTGCTACCGTAACTTATACTGCAAAAACCGCTATTTCTAAAACGTATGTAGCTGCTGATGAAGCGCTGCTGACAGAGACAGCGTTTAACTATACACTGTCTTATACTAGTGCAGATAAGGTAGGCACGAATAATCCTGCAACTCCCCAGTATAACAATGGAGACTTTACATCGAAGGACGTTTCTGTTGGTGTTAATAAAGATCTAACGGTTGATGAAACAGGAGCAACTGCAACAGGCTCTATAACATATAAAGAACTGTTCGAAGGCATCAGCTTCTCCGCTCCTGGTCTCTACAACTTCACACTTTCTGAAGTAAAAGAGAATAAGGTTGGCATAGTTTATGACACCACAATGTACAATATTCAGGTTCAGGTTGTATGGAAAGATGTACTTGCTGGAACTGTGGAAGTTACGTCAGTTAATACATATAAAGGTGCAATCGAGACAGCAAATAAGCAGGACAACGGCGCTACATTCTTAAATAGCGCTGCTGATACAGGCTCTCTGACAGTTACAAAGACAGTATCAGGTAATGCAGCTAACAAAAACGACAAGTTCGAATTTACAGTAGCACTCGAGGGCGTAAACGCGGATGGTGCATACAAAGCTACAATTGACGGTGAGCCTGCTGAGGCAGCAACAGCAAACGGCACTAACAAATACGTACTCACTCATGGTCAGACACTGACAATTGACAACCTGCCCGTAGGCGCTACATACACTGTAAGCGAGCAGTCTGATTTTGGCGGTTACGACAGTGTTATAGATAGCTCCACAGGTCAAGGTGCTATCACGACAGACGGTGTTGTTAGTGGTACAATTGTAAAAGGATCAAATGCTACAACATTCGAAAACGTAAAGAATATGAATCCTGTCACAGGCGTATTCATGGACGTTCTGCCCTATGCTCTCATCGTAGTAGTGGCAGCGGCAGCTTGCTTCTTCTTCATGACACGCCGCCGCAACCGTGAGGATTATTAATCCGAAGGCATAAAAGGCAAGAAAAAGACATAGGAAGTAAATTAAGGACTATAACCGGCTTCTAGCCGGGGAGGCTGCATAATGGAAAAGGACGCGGAATTTTATATAACTCGAGGGATATCCAAAGCGGTGAACGGCGTGATTGCCATTCTGCTCATAGCATGTCTGCTTTATGCCGGATACGCTCTCTACGATTCTTATCTGGTTATAAATCATTCCTCGTCCGTCCAGCAGCAGCTTTTGCGCTATAAACCGACTCCGGAAGAATTGAAATACAGCTTCGAGCAGCTGCGCGCGCTCAACCCGGACGTCTGCGCATGGGTGACTATCGACAACACCAAGATAGATTATCCTGTCGTGCAGGGGGAAGATAATTTCGATTATCTATCCACGGACGTCCTCGGCCAGCCCGCGGCGTCGGGAAGCATTTTTCTCGACAGCGGGAACAAGAAGGATTTCTCCGACAACTACAATATGCTGATGGGGCATCATATGCAGGGCGGGGAGATGTTCGGCGATATCGACCTCTTCTTGGAAGAAGCTTTTTTCAACTCTAACTTTACCGGAACTTTGAGCCTGCCGGACAAGGTATACTCTCTGGAAGTAGTGGCGGTGCTCTCGGCGGATGCGTACGACAAGGTGATGTACACCGTCGGCGCGAACTCCGATTCGCAAATGAGCTCGCTCATCCGGCGTATAGACGAGCTGGCGATATTCAAAAGGGGCTCGGCTCTGGCGCAAAACGATAAAATATTAGCACTTTCTACTTGTTCGACCGGCTACACTAATGCGCGTACTATTTTGATATGCCGCATGACGGAACAGTCTTGAGTATGAGTAGAAGAGGGAAGTGAGAAAAGCATTTATGAAAAAGCATAATCGTAAACTACAGCGGACTGCTGTCGCGCTCTGTCTGATGCTGCTGGTGTTGCTATCCACATCAGTAACGGCGTTTGCGGCATCGTATCATACGACTGCGGCGATTACAGTGAAAAATCAGGTTTCAGGCAATGATAACGCTACTGAAAAATTTGAATACATACTGGAATCGGCAGACGGTGCTCCAATGCCGGAGAATAACGTGATCGAGGTTACTGGAGCGGGAGAAGCTTCTTTCTCTATCTCGTATGATGAACTCGGTATTTACAAATACACCGTAAAACAGAAGGCAGGCAGCGCCGCCAACTGGACGTATGACGATACCGTATACAATGTTGACGTCTATGTCCTGCGTGACGAAGAGACGGATACGGCGGAACCGTTGGTGATAGTGTATGCCAGCGACGGCACAAAGGCTGACCTCGTGTTTAACAACACTTACAAGGCTCCTGCTAAGCCTTCCGCAAGTTCAACGCCGAGTAAGTCTGTGACTAAGACAACGACGACGACTAAGACTCAGTCCAGCCCCAAGACAGGCGACGCTGAAAACATGATGCTCTACGCGGCTGTTATGGCGGCGGCGATGGCAGGCATAGTGACCGTACTGGTCGTCAGAAAGAGAACAAGGGATTAATCCGATCGAGAAATTGGACCGTGACCGCGGAGGTGCTGCGGTCTTTTTTCTTTATCTAAAAAATCTTTTTAATCTAAAAATCTTTATATAAAAATTTTTGCCTAAAATAAATACGGCGCTTGCGGAATTGAGCGCCGTATTTTTCACTATTGCTTTATTATTCAGGAGAGTCCGGGGGTCAATCCAGCTCTTTGAGAAGGCTTGCCATTTCGATTGCGCCGAGAGCGCACTCGCTGCCCTTGTTGCCCGCCTTGGAGCCGGCGCGTTCAATAGCCTGCTCGATGTTTTCCGTCGTCAGCACGCCGAACATGACGGGAATGCCGCTTTCCAGACCTGCCAGAGCGACGCCCTTGGAGACCTCGCTGCAAACGTAGTCGTAGTGAGTCGTGCTCCCTCTGATTACGGCGCCCAGAGTGATGACGGCGTCGTATTTGCCGCTCATCGCCATCTTCTTGGCGACCAGCGGAATTTCAAAAGCGCCGGGCACCCACGCGAGCGAGATGTCGTCCTCATCCACCTCGTGGCGAACGAGCGTATCTACCGCGCCGCTCACCAGCTTGGACACTATGAAATCGTTAAAACGTGCGGCGACGATGCCGACTTTCAGCTTTTTAGGTACTAATTTTCCTTCGTATACTTTCATAAGTTATTCTCCTTGATGTTGTGCAGATTTACTTGTAGCCGAGCAGATGTCCCATCTTGTCCTGCTTTGTTCTGAGATAGAATTCGTCGTATTTAGTCGCTTTGATTATAATCGGGACGCGCTCGACGATCTCCATGCCGAAATCGCTGAGACCGTAAACCTTCTGCGGATTGTTAGTCAGCAGGCGGAGCGTCTTTGCGCCGAGGTCGCGCAGGATTTGCGCGCCGATGTAGTATTCGCGCAGGTCCTCGTCGAAGCCGAGAGCGAGGTTAGCCTCGACCGTGTCCATGCCCTGATCCTGAAGAGCGTATGCGCGGAGCTTGTTGATTAGGCCTATGCCGCGCCCTTCCTGACGCATATAGAGCATGATTCCGCGCCCTTCCTTGTTGATTTGGCGCATAGCAGCGGCGAACTGATCTCCGCAGTCGCAGCGGATAGAGCCGAACGCATCTCCCGTCAGGCATTCGGAGTGAACGCGGCAGAGTATGTTCTCGCCGTCGCCGACCTCGCCTTTGACCAGAGCGACGTGGTGCTCTCCGTTGAGCTTGTTCACATAGCCGTAAGCCGTAAATTCGCCGTATTTTGTAGGCATTCTCGTAACCGCGACCTGCTCGACGAGCGTCTCGTGCTTCTTGCGGTAGTCCTGCAGATCCTTAATCGTGACGAACTTGAGGTTGAACTTCTCGGCCAGACCGATAAGCTCGGGCGTGCGCATCATGGTGCCGTCGTCGCGCATGATTTCACTGCACAGGCCGCACTCCTGCAGCCCCGCTATGCGGCAAAGGTCGACCGTTGCCTCGGTGTGTCCGTTGCGGGTCAGCACGCCGCCCCTGCGCGCGAGGAGAGGGAACATGTGGCCGGGACGGCGGAAGTCCTCGGGTTTGGCGCCCTCCTCGACGCATTTCATAGCCGTTATGGAGCGCTCCGCCGCAGATATGCCCGTGGTGGTGTCTACGTGGTCTATAGAGACTGTGAACGCCGTCGAGTGGTTATCCGTATTGTCCATGACCATCTGAGGCAGACGAAGCTTTTTGCAGTATTCCGCGCTCATGGGCATACAAATGAGTCCCTTCGCGTGAGTCGCCATGAGGTTTACATTTTCCGTAGTTGCGAACTCCGCCGCGCATATGAAATCGCCCTCGTTTTCTCTTTCGGGGTCGTCCGTTACGAGTATTACTTCTCCCGCTCTGAGAGCTTCGAGAGCTTCGGGTATTGTGTTGTACTTGAACATTTATCCGTCCTCCAAATTGCATTTATTAAGTGTTGGGGTAGTTGTATTTTACATAAATCCGTTTTTTGCCAGCAGATCGAGCGTAACGCCGCTTTCATCGTTCTGCATGAGCTTTTCCACGTATTTGCCTATAATATCGTTTTCGAGATTGACGGTATCTCCGACCTTCCGCGTGCCCAGTATGGTCTGGCCGATAGTATGCGGGATAATCGACACGCTGAAGCTCTCGCTGTCCGTTTTAGCTACGGTCAAAGATATGCCGTCTATCGCTATGGAACCTTTCTCGACTATATAGCGCAGGAGCTTTTTATCAGCCATTATGCGAAACCAAACTGCGTTGTCATCCCGAGTGACAGAGGCGATCCGCCCCGTGCCGTCGATGTGACCTGAGACGATGTGTCCGCCGAATCGGCCGCCCGCCGCCATCGCCCGCTCGAGATTGACGGGGCTGCCCGCGCGCAGAGAGCCGAGAGATGAGCGGGAGAGAGTCTCGTTCATGACGTCCGCGGTGAAAACATCGCCGTTCAGCGTAGTCACGGTAAGGCAGACGCCGTTGACCGCTATGCTGTCTCCGAGATGAGCGTCCTCCAGCACTTTTGAAGCTTGGATACTGAGTATCGCAGATCTCGCGCCCCTTTTTATGTTTGAAATTTTGCCTATTTCTTCTATTATTCCAGTGAACATCACGTCACCTCGCCTTCGAGAAGTATGTCGCCGCCGAGCTGAGTCAGCCTTGTGTTTTTCAGTTGGACAGCGTCGCGCATGAGCGATATGCCCTTTCCGCTGACGGGAGAAGCCCCCGCTCCGCCTATAAGCTTAGGTGAGATAAAAGCCATAACGGCATTGACTGCGCCCGATTCAAGCGCTGAGAAGTTGAGCTTGCCACCGCCCTCGAGCAGAACGCTGTCTATCTTTAAATCCGCGAGCCTGTGCATTGCGTCTGTGAAATCTATGTGTCCGTCTCTTGTCTTGCATAATTCCACAGAGCAGCCGGCGTCCTGCAAAGCTTTTGTCTTATCTGCGTCCGAGCATGACGTCAGTATTATGGTGGGCACGTCCTTTGCGCTTCGAACTATGTTTCCGGAGAGAGGAATCCGAAGGTGCGTATCAGCAACAACTCGGATAGGATTGCGCCCGCCCGGAATCCTGCATGTGAGCATAGGGTCGTCAGCGAGCACGGTGCCTATCCCCACCATTATGGCGCTCAGCTTGTCGCGGATATGGTGAACGTGCTGCCTTGCCGCCTCGCCCGTCACCCATCGGGAATCGCCCGTGTGCGCGGAGATTTTACCGTCCAGCGTCATGGCGTATTTCATCACTACATACGGCATTCCCGTTTCTATGAAGTGAAAAAATATGCGGTTTTGTTCGCGGCATTCTTTTTCGAGAACTCCGGTTGTGACTTCGAGTCCATGCGATTTGAGAATTTCTGCTCCGCCGCCTGCCTTGGCGTTGGAGTCCATAGCTCCGATGACGACTCGCTTTATCCCTGATTCAAGTATTATCTCCGTGCAGGGAGGAGTCCGTCCGTAATGCTTGCATGGTTCTAAAGTCGCGTATATCGTTGCGCCTGTCGGGTCTTCGGAGCAGTGCAGAAGCGCGTTGCGCTCGGCGTGGAATTCACCGTATTTTTCGTGATAACCTTGGCCGATTATTCTGCCGTCTTTCACTACGACAGCGCCGACGAGAGGGTTGGGACTCGTTCTTCCGCGCCCTTTCTCGGCCAGCTCTATAGCCATGCGCATATATTTTTCATCCATAATATGCCTCCGGATTAATTTAACAAAAAAATGCCTTAGATTTCTCCAAGGCACTAGGCTAACATGCTAAAATGCGGTGTATCAGATAAAACCTGATAAAAAAACCGAAATGAAACAATTCATCTCGGGCAAATACAATAAAAACGGGCTTTCACCGCAATATTACATCTTCTTCCATCCGGACTGTAACCGTCGGCATCGGAATTTCACCGATTCATGCGTCAGCGCGTATAGCGTCGGCTCGTGGGCTATAACCACCGGTAGGGACTTTCACCCTGCCCTGAAGATTCTTTATTTGACTAAATTATAACACTGTGCATTCGATCTGTCAATAGATCTGAAAAACAATGCCGTATAAAATGCAAAAAGAGGCAGGGGAAAAAACGTTGATTTTGAAACAGGTATACATTAGCTTCTTAGTTAAACTATAATCAATATTTGTTGCAGATGTTACAGACAAAATTATTAGCACTCTATCAGGTTGAGTGCTAATAATTCATAATTACGACACAGTTTATTAATAGTTTATTAACAATTGGCGTTTACAATAAAGCTGTAAGGGAGAGAGGTAAGATAACGATGCAGAAAGGGAAGATTGAATTTATAACCGTGAACAGATAGAACCCGCCTCTATAGGCGGCGGGTTCCATCTAAGGCTTCGCTCCTTGTTCACTTGTTGAATGACGGGGCGGTGTCTCTTATTGAAAAGCCAAGACAGAATACGCCGAATAAGATGTTATATTAAAGCGGCGCAGTTAAGGAGGGGGAACATTATGAACTTACAGAAATTTACACAGAAATCTTTAGAAGCTATCCAGAACGCTCAGTCTAAGGCGTCGGAATACGGCAATGCAGCTATATGTCAGGAACATATCATGTTGGCGCTTTTGGAACAGGAGCAGGGGCTCATCCCTGCGCTGCTCAGAAAAATGGGTGTGGATGAAGGCGCGTTTCATCGTGAAGTGCTCTCTAAGGTAGAAAGGCTGCCCAAGGTAAGCTACAGCGGCGAGGCGGGTAAGGTCTATGTAGAGCAGGATGTAGACGCCATGCTGAATAATGCTGAGAACACCGCTAAGCAGATGGGAGACGAATACGTATCGGTCGAACACATATTCCTGGCTATGCTGGAAAAGCCGTCCAAGGGGATGCAGGAGCTTTTCCGCACGTTCGGAGTGGATAAGGATCGAACAATGAAAACGCTCGTAGACGTCCGCGGCAATGTCCGCGTGACCAGCGATAATCCCGAAAGCACGTATGACGCTCTCGAAAAGTACGGAATAGATCTCGTTCAGAGGGCGCGCACCACGCAGGTTGACCCTGTCATAGGCAGAGATGACGAGATAAGAAATGTAATACGCATTCTTTCTCGTAAATCAAAGAACAATCCCGTGCTCATAGGTGAGCCGGGCGTAGGTAAAACCGCAATAGCAGAAGGTCTGGCGCAGAGGATAGTCAAAGGCGACGTACCCGCCAGCCTGAAGGATAAGACTATATTCTCTTTGGATATGGGAAGCTTGGTCGCAGGCGCAAAGTATCGCGGCGAATTTGAGGAAAGGCTGAAGGCTGTATTAGCAGAGATAAAAAAGAGCGACGGCAAGATAATACTGTTTATCGACGAGCTGCATCTGATAGTAGGCGCGGGCAAGACGGACGGCGCTATGGACGCGGGCAATATACTGAAGCCCATGCTGGCGCGGGGAGAGCTGCATTGCATAGGTGCGACAACGCTTGATGAATACAGAAAGTACATTGAGAAAGACGCCGCTCTGGAACGGCGCTTCCAGCCTGTTATGGTAGAAGAGCCGACTCTTGAAGATACGATTGCTATCCTGCGCGGTCTCAAAGAGAGATATGAGGTTTTCCACGGCGTTAAAATACTCGACTCTGCTATTATCGCGGCGGCCACTCTGTCTAACCGCTATATAACTGACAGATTCCTGCCTGACAAAGCTATAGACCTGGTGGACGAGGCATGCGCCATGATTCGCACGGAGATAGACTCTCTGCCTATGGAGCTCGATGTAATTCAGCGCAAAATAATACAGCTGGAGATAGAAGAAGCCGCTCTGAAAAAAGAGACGGATAAGGTATCGGAAGAGCATCTTGCAGATATACAAAAAGAGCTGACAGAGACCCGTGAGAAATTCGCCGGAATGAAGGCAAAATGGGAAGCTGAAAAGCAGGAGATAAGCAAAGTGCAGAAGCTTCGCGAAGAGATAGAGAGGGTCGGAGGAGAGATAGAGCGAGCTGAAAATGAATATGACCTCAACAAAGCCGCAGAATTGAAATACGGAAAGCTTCCGCCGCTCCAAAAGCAGCTCGAGGAGATGGAAGCTCAGCTGCATGAAAAAGGCGAGGCAAGGCTGCTCCGTGACAAAGTGACCGAGGAGGAAATCGGCCGCATAGTGGAACGCTGGACGGGAATCCCCGTAGCGAAGATGATGGAAGGCGAGCGCGAAAAACTGCTCAACCTCGACAGTATATTGCATAAGCGTGTCATCGGTCAGGATGAAGCCGTAAAGACGGTATGCGACGCCATAATTCGCTCCAGAGCCGGTATCCAAGACCCGAGCAGACCTATCGGATCGTTTATGTTCCTCGGCCCTACGGGCGTGGGCAAGACGGAGCTGGCCAAGGCTCTGGCCGAGGCTTTGTTTGACAATGAGAACAACATAGTCAGAATAGATATGAGTGAATACATGGAGAAGTACTCTGTCTCCCGCCTCATCGGCGCGCCTCCGGGATATGTCGGATACGATGAAGGCGGTCAGCTGACGGAGGCTGTGCGCAGAAGCCCGTATTCAGTTGTGCTTTTCGACGAAGTAGAGAAAGCGCATCCTGACGTGTTCAATGTACTGCTTCAGGTTTTGGACGACGGAAGAATTACAGATTCTCAGGGGCGTACAGTGGATTTCAAGAACACTATAATAATTCTTACGTCTAACTTAGGCTCAGAGTTTCTGCTGGACGGCATTGGTGCAGACGGAAGCATCACCGAAGAGGCGAAAGCTAATGTAAACAATCTGCTGCATCGTTCCTTCCGTCCGGAGTTCTTGAACAGACTGGACGAGATAGTATTCTACAAGCCTCTGAGCAAGGAGGATATCACACGCATAATTGATCTGCTTGTGGCTGAGCTAAACAAGAGATTGGCAGCTAAGCAAATTAGCTGTTCACTGACTCCCGAGGCCAAGAATTATATTATCGACCACGGGTTTGATCCGGCTTTCGGAGCGCGTCCGCTGCGCAGATTCGTACAGCATAATGTCGAAACGCTCATAGGCCGGAGCATAATCGCAGAGGAGATACTCCCCGGCGATGAGATGGTTATTACGATGGAGGGTGATAAGCTGGGCGTTCTAAAACAGCCCAAAATGACGATTAAGTAAAAAAATATTTATCTATGTAACGCGGAAAGGCGTCTCCGATGCAACAAGAGCGGAGACGCTTTTTTAAGCAAAAAATGTACAATATTTGTGAAATGATTTAAAATAAAACTTATTTTGCTAAACTAAATATTTTTGAGGCTAAGCGGTGGATTAATAAATTGTATTATGATAAAATAATAATGTATGCGTTTTTTAGGCGCTGAGTGATGAATGAGAATTATGGAGGTAAACCAGATGAAGCACTATGACGTTGCAATCGTGGGCGGAGGTATAAGCGGCCTTATGGCGGCGCATAGGCTCCTTAGAGAATGCCCCGAGCTAAACATAACGATATTGGAGAAGGGCAAGCCTATAGAACAGAGGATATGCCCGATTGTTGCGAAAAAAACACGCTCCTGCATTAAGTGCAAATCGTGTGCAATAATGGAAGGAATGGCAGGCGCAGGCGCGTTTTCCGATGGAAAATATGTTATATCTACAGAATACGGCGGATGGCTTCCTGAGTTTTTAGAAGATGAGGTAGTAATAGACTATATAGAGCAGGCGGATAAAATACTCGTGCAGTATGGCGCGACGGAAGAGCGCTTCTATCCGAGCAATGAGCTGAAAACGTTATGCCTCAGATACGACCTGCATATGGCGCAGGCGCAGCTCAAGCATTTGGGGACAGACTCCAACTTTGAAACGATGCGTCTGATGATAGTGGATTTGGCGAAAAAATGTGAGATACAGCCGGAGACTTTTGTCAGCGATGTGGACAAGGACACGCATGTGCTTACATTGTCGCGTAAAAACGGCGTAGAAGAAAAAATATCAGCAGACAGAATCATACTCGCGGTCGGGCGTGCCGGCAGTCGCTTCTTTGAAAAATGGTGCAAGAAAAACGGAGTCCCGCTTACGAATAATCAGGTCGATCTCGGAGTCCGCGTAGAGCTGCCATACCAAATCTGGCAGCATTTCTCGGAAAAAATATATGAGCCGAAAATTTGGTACAGGAGCAAAACGTACGGCGACAGAACGAGAATGTTCTGTTTTAATGAAAAAGGCAGCGTTGTTACAGAGAACACGGGCGGAGTCCTGACCGTAAACGGTCACAGCTATCGCGACGAAAGCCGCAAAACTCAAAACAGCAATTTTGCGCTGCTTTCTACTATACGTTTTACTCAGCCGTTTAACGAACCTATAGAATACGCGCGCCATGTCGCGAGCCTTGCAAATCTCATAAGCGGCGGAGAGGTTCTTGTTCAGCGCTTCGGCGACCTCGTGAGCGGCTCGAGAACGCAGGAGAAGAGGCTGAAGCAATCTACCACGAGGCCTACTCTGGACGCAGTGCCGGGAGATTTGAGCTTGTGTATGCCTAAGCGTCAGCTTGACAATATAATTGAAACAATATATGCTTTGGATAAAATCGCGCCGGGAACGGCGAACTACGACACTTTGCTTTATGGCGTAGAGTGCAAGTATTACTCAGCCAGACCTGAGACCGACGATTTCGAGTTGGCGGGATGCGATAAAATATATGTCGGAGGAGACGGCGCCGGCATAACGCGCTCTCTTTCTCAGGCGGCGGCGTGCGGTCTGTATGTAGCGGATAAAATAATACGAGAGAAAAAAGCATAGATAACCGTGAACAGATGTCTACCCGCCTCTATAGGCGGCGGGATTCGTCTGCGGCTTCGCCTCTCGTTCATTTGTTGAACGACGGGGCGGTGCCCTTTATTGAACAAACCGAAGAGTTTTAACGCGAGCCTGACGGTCGGTCGGGCTCTTTTTATATAAAAAGCCGCCCGGTGGCTGCCGGACGGCGAAAGGGGCGGAGGGGTTAGTAATTGACTGTAGGTATTTTAAGCTTCTGCCCCTTTTTGATGGTGTTGGAGGTGATACCGGTCGCTTGCTTAATGCGAAGCGGAGTTGTGTTGTATTTCTTGGCGAGCGATTTGAGCGTATCGCCGCTTTTGACGGTGTAACTTATGCGTTTCATTTTACCGCTGTTCTGGTGAACGATTATCTTCTTGCCTGAGCTGACCTTGTTGGAAGACAGATTGTTTATCTGCTTAATATAAGTAGTGTTGGTTTTGTATTTTTTTGCTATAGAGCTTAAAGTGTCGTTTTTGCCCACGGTTACTATGACCATTTTGCTAATTCCGTTTTTCTTCCAATTGTTGTAGTCGGAAGTGTTGTGGAAATAGAAGGTGTTGCCTCCGTATATTTTATAATATTTATGGCTGCCCCAGGATGCTTTGCCGTATTTGCCGGAATCGCGGAAATACTCTACGCCTTTAGGAAGCTGAGAGCCGTATTTCAAGAGACAGCGGGCCACCTCTAAGCATTTTTTGTTGGGCTTCAGTGTTTTGAATTTGCTGGATTTAACGACAGAGAATTGATTTTTTGCGTATATGACCTCCGAAAGAGTATCGTAACCCCAGCGCTCGTAGTTTTCCAGTCTGTTTATTACGACCGAACCGGCAGCCAGACAGTCTACATAGTCTGTGCCCGCCTCGAGTTGAACGACTTTAGCGAGAAGTATTTCGTCGCTTGTGTACGAAGCTGCGCTTGCGCTGACAGGAATGGAAACCATCCCGAGCAGTATCATCGCTGATATCATTATAGATAATAGTTTTTTTCTCATATTACCTCGCTTTCCGATTCGCGTTGAATCTTTTTATAACTGGCTGCCGCAGAGACAGCGTGCAAATGATTATCATCGTATCTGTTTTTTTAAGAGGTGCTCAAGTCTTAGGCTATTATATATGACCGTGCACAGTATGTAAACAAAACTTTCGCAATAGTTACAAAATAGACACAATATATTTAAAAACAGTTCTAATTCACATGGTGGTGAAAGGCGGCAATAGATAAAGTCGAAATTAGGCGCGGTGGGGGAGAAAGCTGTAATTTCGACAAATGAATAGTAAAGCGCAGCAGCCTAGTGTGTAACGGTGTGAAGAGCATTTATAGGCTGTGTGAAAGTTTTAGCAAGGGTATTTATTACATCAAATGTGTGTGGTAAAATACTACTATTCGAGCTATAAAATAATTTATAAAAAGGATGGGTGAATTAAATTTTATGGAAAAGAAAGACTCAAAGCAGGCTTCGCCTGAAAAGACAGCGGCTCAAAATTCAGAGACTCAGAAAATAAGCCTGCGCACTGCCGTCCGCAACATAATAGCGGGCGTGGTAGTTGGCGTTGCAA
>UQXU01000019.1 GCA_900545085.1 uncultured Eubacteriales bacterium | reverse complement strand
TTGAATGACGGGGCGGCGCCCCTTATTGAATCATTTTAAATAAAAAAAGACCTGCTTTTCGGCAGGTCAAAATAAAAATGCGGCAATCCGAGATTTACACTTCGGCCACATTTCGGATTTGCTCCAAGTCACCGCTGCATAACACTTCAAGATTTTTGAATATCTTTTCAGGCGACCAATCCCACCATTTCAATTTCAGTAAATACGAAATAAGTTCATCGTCAAATCGCTTTTTGATGATTCGGCATGGATTCCCGCCTGCGATATGATAAGCAGGAATGTCCTTTGCCACAATTGAATTTGCCGCAACGATAGCTCCGTCGCCAATGTGAACCCCCGGCATAACCGTGACATTTTGTCCAATCCAGACGTCGTTTCCGATAACTGTATCACCTTTGTACGGCAAATCGTCCAAGGCCGGCGTACATTTTTCCCAACCGCCTCCCATAATATTAAACGGATAAGTTGTTATGCTTTTCATTCTGTGATTAGCGCCATTCATTACAAACTCAATGCCTTTCGCAATGGCGCAGAATTTTCCTATAATCAGCTTATCTCCGAACAACTCATAATGGTGCGTCACATGCTCCTCAAATTTTTCCGCACCATTTATATCATCATAGTAGGAATATTCGCCCACTATAATATTAGGTCGAGTAATTACATTTTTAATGAAGCACACACTCTTAATGGCTTCATTTGGATAAATCGCATTCGGGTCAGGTCCATATTGCATATTCAAAACCTCCTCGTCAAATTTCAGTTTGTTTTTCGGAATTATAGAATGTAACATTCAAGGGGAAGAGCAAAAGTATGCTATCCCCCTTTTAAGCTTCTGCATAAATAATCCGCCCAACAGCCCGGCATACGGCGTCCCTCTCGGTGTTTTTTATCTCTTTCTTTGTCATCTGGGGGCTGCTATGCGCTTGCCCTGCCATGTGAACACAACCATATCAGGGTCAAATTTCTCTACTACTTTGCAATTTTCCTGATTGCGTATGAAACCCATGCCCTCGCCCTTGCCGGAGCCTATGCCCACTCCGGCAAAAAGTCTGGCTACTTCTCTATTGCGCGGATCTGAGTTTTTGCTCATGGAGTCTTTCAGCGATACGCGCATTCCGCCCGGATTTGATATCATGACGTTTTGATCCCGCTTTTCCACTACAATTCCAAACTTATTGTAATAGTTTGCGTGAATAAGCGCATTTGCCAACGCCGCCGAGACGGCTTTCTCAACGCTCCTGGGCTGACCTGATATAAGCTTTTCAGCCGTACAAAAATAAAAATTATACAAGTTTCTGCAGTCGGAGTCAGTCATGGAGGTCAGCTTTATATGCGGTTCAGCATCATCCTTCTCGTACTCACGGTATTCCAGATAAAAATGAGTAAATTCTCGTACAATATACTCCCGTTTTCCCAAAACGAGAAGCCCGCCGCCCGTCGGATGCAGACCCGTCCTGTCTTTCACCGCCGCGCCGTAATTCACTAAAAACTCCTCGTCGTTCAGCTCATTTGCCGGATCATTCGGCCTCATCCTGCGCACTCTTCCGCGAAAATCTCTCACAGTCGCCTCGTCGAATGCCTCCGATCCAAGCTCTGCCAGCGGAAGCGTATCCCGCGTTATCTCCTCTTTATCCTGGAGCATAGCTTTTATCTCCTGCTCTGTACAATGATAATCGCCTTCTCCGCTTCGTCTGTACGTCCCCTGCAATATATCTCCGTTAATATACACCGGTTTATCGCGCCTGTCTGCCCGAGGGACTTCTATAACTATTATGTCCTTGCCGTCCTCGTTCTGAACGTATACGCCTCCCGGCCTGAGCACGTCTGCACTGCATTTGGAAGGAGTGCGCACCATTTGCCAAAACTCCGCCACCATGCCGTCCGGATCTGTGACGCCGTGCAGATGCAGCGTTTTGTCTCTGCTTTCTTCCACGCCCAGCAGTATCACTCCGCCATTCGTGTTTGCAAACGCGGAGTAAGTCTCCCAAAGGCTATCCGGCAGGCCGCCCGCGGCGAGCTTCGCTTCCAGAGTCTCCGTCTCCTTAGTGTTTACTATGCTTTGCAAATCCATATATTGTTCTCCCTCAAAGGTCTGTTTTTTTAACTTACATTGTCTATCATATCCATCAGCACCTCCCCGTCCCAGAGAAGCACCTCTTCGCTCTCGGCGAGCGTTTTCGCCGCAGGTGTAAATTTAGCGTTTGTTATTACTATGCCGTAATCGCAGCCGTACAGCCTCGCTCCGGCAGAGACCTCTTGGACTGCGTGTATGCCGACGTTCGTTCCGTATCGTTTGCACTGGACTGCGTATTTTACCCCTGCCCTTCGCATTACTATATCCACTCCGAAATCCTTCGCGGCCTGAGTTTCCCGCGCACGGTACCCGTTGCGCCAAAGCAAATCGGCGACATATCGCTCAAATGCTATTCCTTCCATTTTATCTATGCGCTTTTTCTCTCTGTTAATTCCTCTGAAATTCCGTCTGAAAAATCTCAGAGAGGCGTATTCTATCTTCCCGTCCAGCTTTGGATATCTGAGCAGTTCCAGCTTCGCCCACACGGCGTAAATTACCCATAGCAGAGCCGACGCAGGCAGCGTCCAATAAGCAGAACAGAAGTAAACCCCTGCCGCCGCAGCCGCGGTCAACAATATGAGGTAGTGCGGCGCAGTAAAATATCTTTTTCTTTTTGAGCGAGTATATTCCAAAATTCCTCCAAATGTGCATATCTAGCTTTATTTTATCATCAAACTCATATTTAAACAAGCTGTGAATAAATCAAAATGAGCAGACGCTTGACTGTCTGCTCATACTGCGCTTCTTTTTAGTACAAACTCATCACCATCTTAGGCGATATTTTCTAAGACCTCTAAGCGATTGTTTCACATCGCCCTTGTTAATCACATACTGATACCTTGCGAACGCCTCGTCTATTCTCTGCTCGTCAGATACGGCGATCGACTCTCTTGCGCATCTGCCCATCTCTGCCAGAGCCGCTCTGTCGGAAATCGCATCCTCTATTCCCTCTGCAATACTGATATAATCGCTCTCGCAGATTATTCCGTTCATTCCGCTCCATATATTCTCGGAAGGACCGCTGAGCGCTGCGACAAGGCTAGGCGTTCCCATATTCGCCGCTTCCGGAACTACAAGTCCGGCAGTGTCATATGTAGAAGGAAATACCAGCAGATCAGCAGCAGCATAATACGCATCCAGCAAAGAACTTTCGGATATATGACCGACAAACTTTACAGTATCTTTCAGCCCCATCCGCTCTGCGGCCTCTTCTATTTCCTTTCTGTGTATGCCGTCCCCTGCGAATATAAACGTAAATTCTTTTCCATGCTGTTTTACGAGCTGCGCCGCCTTAATAATATTGAGGATGTTTTTCTTCCAGTCGAGCTGACCTGCATACATCAAAACAGGTCTTTCGTCCGCTCCGCATTCGCGTCTGATATCCGCACATAGAGTCTCATCCTTTTCGCGAAGTTTTATACCGTTGTTCATTATTTGAACATCTGACGTATATCCCATTTCTCTCAAAAATCTACATGCCGTCCTGCTGACGCACCAGACTTCATCGCATCGTTCAAAACTCTTCTCCACGTATTTCACAGCGACATTAACGAGCGGATTGAGCACTTTTAATTTAGCAGCTTGTCTAAAATCCTCGCGGAAATTAGTATGAAACGTGGCTATGCAGGGTATCCTTCGCCTGTGCGCCTCCGCCTCGCCCAATCTGCCCATAAAAAACGGAGAGTGTATGTGTACTATATCCAAAGGCGTAGAACGCATCTCCCGCATAAACGATCTTCCCAATTTAGGCAAAGCTAAAGAATAGCTCGAGCCGGGCAAGGGCACCTTCGGGCTTCCGACTACTCTAAACGGCAGCTCTTCATGATCTGCAGTTTCACTCTCAGGCGCAAAAACAGTTACATTGTGGCCTTTGCGCGCCAACGTCTCGGCATAGCTCATTAGAACTCTGCCTACGCCGTCGCATATAGGTAAAAAGGAATCTGCGAAAAAACCTATGTTCATATAATAACCTCTCATTCAGCAGCTATATCCGCCGCTTCGGTACTAATATTCTAACATGAAGCCGTTTTCAAAACAAGTTTTCAGGCTTACATCTCTGTAACCATACATAACTTTGAAAAAACAAGAAGTAGTTTTGTCGAAAACCGCATATACTAAACAAACGACAAACAAAAGGAAGGAGTATTAAATTGACCCCGCATTCACGCTCTATAGAGGATATCCTTCACGATCTGGATACAGACGCAGAGCTTGGCCTCAGCGAAAAGCAGGTGTTGAACCGACAAGAAAAATACGGTAAAAACTCACTGACCCATAAGGAAAACCGCAGTCTGCTGTCCAGATTTATAAACCAGTTTAAAGACGTAATGATATTGATACTAATCGCCGCGGCGATAGTATCCTTTGTCATCGCCGCGCATTCCGGCAGCGTCAAAGAGTTCTTTGAACCTGCGCTCATACTTTTGATAGTCGTTCTCAACGCCGCGATAGGTACGGCTCAGGAGAGCAAGGCGGAAAAAGCGCTTTCAGCTTTAAAATCCCTGTCTGCTCCTCACGCCAGAGTCATCCGCAGCGGCCGAGAGCAGAGCGTAAACGCAGACTTGCTCGTGCCCGGAGATATTATCAAGCTGGAAGCGGGGGATTACGTTCCCGCAGACGCGCGGCTTCTGCGCTCCAGCAGCTTAAAATGCGAAGAATCCGCCCTCACGGGGGAAAGCATTCCCGCAGAAAAAAACGCCGAATCTGTATTCCCCGAGGACACCCCTCCCGGAGACAGAGTTAACATGGTCTTTTCCGGATGCAGCATCACATACGGTACTGCATTAGCCGTAGTCTGTCAAACAGGTATGAATACACAGCTGGGAAAAATCGCCGGTATGCTCTCGGAGCAGGAGGACGTTAAGACTCCGCTTCAGCTTCGACTTGCTCAGCTAGGAAAATACCTCGGCATAACAGCTCTGGCAGCATGCGCCGTAATATTCGCCGTCGGACTCGCCAGCGGCATACCTGTAATGGAAATTTTCATGACTTCCGTATCTCTCGCCGTGTCTGCAATTCCCGAAGGTCTGCCCGCGATAGTCACCGTCGTGCTCGCACTCGGAGTCCAGCGCATGGCAGACCGCGGCGCAATAATACGAAGTCTGCCCGCCGTAGAGACTCTTGGCGGCGCCTCTGTGATATGTTCCGACAAAACGGGCACGCTTACGCAAAACCGCATGACTCTTACGGAAATATACAGCGAAGACAAGCGTCTTCTGCTCGAGTACGCAGTGCTTTGCTGCAACGGCGCCATAGAAGTAAGCTCCCACGGCGTCGAACATCTGGGCGATCCCACTGAAACCGCTATTATCTATGCCGCATATAAGGACGGCATTGAAAAATCCGCACTTGAAGAAAAATATCCTCGCCTTGCAGAAATCCCTTTTGATTCAAACCGCAAGCTTATGACGAGCATAAACAATATAAACGGAAAAACAATAGCGATCGTCAAAGGCGCTTTTGACGTTATGATAGATAAAATTACGGATGGCGATACAGACGGCGCACGGCGGTCTAACGAATTAATGAGCAATCAAGCCCTGCGCGTACTCGCCGTCGCATACCGTGAGCTGGAAGAAATTCCCGAAGATCTGTCTCCCGAAGCCATAGAAAGCGATTTGACTCTTCTTGGGCTTGTCGGCATGATAGATCCTCCGCGCGAGGAGGCAATATCCGCCGTATCACTCTGCCGACAGGCCGGCATTCAGCCCGTCATGATTACGGGAGATCACGCCGCCACCGCATGCGCCGTAGCTGAGAAGCTCGGAATCAGGCGAAACGGCGATGAAGTCCTCACAGGTAAAGAATTAGACGCTATGAGCGACGATGAGCTTGATTCTCGTGTAGAAAAAACCTCCGTATACGCGCGCGTGTCTCCTGAAAACAAAATCCGAATCGTAAAAGCCTGGCAGCGCAAAGGCAACGTCGTCGCAATGACGGGCGACGGCGTAAACGACGCGCCCGCGCTCAAAGCGGCCGACATAGGCTGCGCCATGGGCATAACGGGAACGGACGTAGCGAAAGGCGCAGCAGACATGACTTTAACGGATGACAACTTCGCCACTATAGTTGACGCAGTCCGCGAAGGACGCGGAATTTTTGCAAACATTCGCAAAGTCGTCGCCTTTCTCCTCGGAACCAACATCGGCGAAGTGCTGTGCGTATTTGCAGCGATGATGCTCTGGCATTTAACTCCGCTTCTTTCCATGCAGCTTTTGTGGATTAATCTGGTTACCGACAGCTTGCCCGCGATAGCGTTGGGAATGGAAAATGTGGAGTCTGATATAATGAATCGTCCTCCAAGGCAAAAAGACGAAGGTATTTTTTCCGGCGGACTCGGAATCCGCGTGATACTTCAAGGCGTAATGTTCGGCGGACTCTCGCTGGCGGCTTTTGCTATCGGACGCGCATCGCTGGGCAATATAGCCTCAGCGCAAACCATGGCTTTTATCGTACTTGCGCTTTCTCAAGTTCTTCATGCTTACAACATGCGTTCAAAGCATTCTATTTTCCATATTGGCGTATTCTCCAACCGCAAATTGAACATCGCGGCTGTTGCGGCAATTGTTCTGATAGCTGTCGTCGTCTTTACACCGGTTTCTATCGCATTTGGCCTGACATATCTGCCTGTTCGATTCTATCTCGCAGCTCTCGCACTTTCACTCGTGCCTCTTCCCATAATGGAGCTGGCTAAAATCATCGGCGTAATAAAGCATTGACGTCCTTCCGCTTCGCAAATTCTGCTGCGAAGCGGTATTTATTTATGTTCTTTGCATGTTATTTCGTCAGCTCGCAGTTTAAATATGCAAACCTCATCCAGCGCCGTCGCTGAAAACTCCCAATTCGATTTTCCCGTGCTGTGGCGCATTATCTCGCGCAGAGCGGCCTCTTTATCCGCTGTGTTCTCTATAAACGAAACCTCGCCTTCACCCATAACGCATTGATATTTCGCTGAATAATTACATGCTGCTTCGGCCTTGCGCAGACTGTAATTTGTGTCCATTTCAAAAGCGGCAAACCCGTTCCGCTTTATAAGGTCAATCTTTCTGCCTTCTTTTGCACTGTGAAAATAGAATACAAAGTCTCCGTTCTGCTCTGTATAGCCGAAATTCATAGGAACAACATACGCCCTTTTTCCATCTGCAAATCCCAGCCTCATACACGTGCAGTCATCCACAATACTTCTTATTTTGTTTATATCTTTTATTTCTCTGTCTTTTCTTCTCATGTTATTTCTCTTCTCAATCTTTTGACGGCATGAAGGGTATTATTCTGGAAGCAAGCTCAGATATGCTCATCGTTTGCAGCCAAACTTTACCCGGGCCCGTCAGCTTTGTCAAAAACAATCCCTCTCCGCCAAACAGAGCATTTTTTATTCCTTTCTGCATCTGCGCAGAATACTGTACGCTCGCTTCAAAAAACGCTACGTTTCCCGTATCTACGAGCATACTTTCGCCGGGCGCTAATTCATATTCGCCTATGCTGCCGTCCAGCTCCAGAAATATCATTCCTACTCCGGAATACCGCTGCAAAACAAAGCCCTCCCCGCCGAAAAATCCGCCTTTTGCCTTCGTCAGGCTGGCGCTTATGTCCACGCCTTGAGTTGCACACAGAAACGCGCCCTTTTGCGCTATATATTCATTTCTGCCTGTAAGCTCAATCGCTTTGATCGTCCCCGGCACGCTGGATGCGAAAGTTATTTCGGCGGCGCCGCGCGCGGTATACGTTGCCAAAAAAGCAGACTCGCCGCTGAACATTCTGCCAAACGCCTTGCCCAGCCCTCCGCGCATGTTGGTCTGCATATCTATATCGCCTCGCATCCAAGTCATACCGCCCGATTGCGTATAAATACTCTCTCCGCTCTGAAGTTCAATGCTGACAGCCGGCGACGGGTTGCCCCAGATTTTATATCTCATATTTCCTCTTTCCTCCTTAACTTCATTCCACATTCCATATTCCATATGTACTTCTGTATACAAAAAGCAGATCCCGCGCAAACGAGATCCGCTTATCATACTTAGTTAATCTCCTAATTACGCGCCGATCTTAGCTTTGAGTTCAGCGATAGCCTTCTCCAAAGCAGCAGCGTCAGCGTATTTCAGATCTTTCGCGAAAGCGTCAATCTGATCCGCCGGGAGTTCAGCAGAGCAGCAAGCTACCTTGCACGCATTACCCTGAGCCATACCAGCCAGAGCAGAAGCGTGAGACATAGCTATCATTGCATCTGTGCATTCAGCGCCAAGCTCATATGCGAGCGCGCCGTATTCGAGAAGCTCCTGCATAGCCAGCAGGGCAAAAGATTTGCCGAATTCTGTGCCGAAGCAATATCCTCTGAGTGTTCTGTCGAGCAGCTTAACGATAGAAGCTCTGAGACCTTCTCTTGTAGGAATGAGCAGGTCGCTGTCGTTGACAGACATCTCAGGCAGTACGCCAAAGTTAGCCAAACGTGTATCCTCAACAGGAGCATACGGAGTGACTTCGTCACCGGAAGCCGCGCCTGCAATTACTGTTACAAGAATAGATTTGCCCGGAACTTTGGGGAATATCTTCTCTGTATTTGTTTCGGAATACTCAGCAGCGAGAGCCGCGAGATCCGGATTGTCGAGTTCATAACGGAGCCAAGCCAGCTTAGCGCAAGCCATAACTTCGTCGCCGCCTACAGCCATAATGAGATCTGCGTTCATGCTGAAAGCTGCGCCGCCAGCAGCGTGAACCGCACTCATAGAGCCGTCTGCACCAGCATAAACCTGAACTGCTATCTTCATAGCGTCGAGCAGTTTAACAACGCTCTTTACGCCAAAAGAATCAGCCAGGTCGGGTGAAGTGATTACAACAGCTTTTTTGCGGTCGTAAACGTTCTTCATCTCGGCGAGTGCAACAGGAAGGCAGCCTCTTTTGAAGTAAACTTTTTTGGGTACACGAAGTGTCCAATACAGTTCTTCCATTATTGGCAGTTCCTCCTTCTTAAAAAGTAGCCTTAGTTAAAAGGGACTCTGGGCAATGCGCCCAAAGCCCCTGTTGCTAGTGTTCTTTTATAGAATCTAAGCGGATATTAGATTATTCGCCGATAACCCAATCCTTACCGTAGTAAGAAGCCTTGTAGATAGCTTCGAGCTCGGGGATGGTGGGATATCTCGGAGAAGCGCCTGTGCACTGGTCGTCGAATGCTTCAACAGCCATGAGCGGAACGAGCTCGAGGAACTCAGCCTCAGAAGGACCGCCCTGAGGACGTGTCTCGAAGTGCTCTTTGATGGACTTGGGAGCGTTAACTGTGTTCTGCAGCTCTTCGATAGCCTTCAGCAGGTTCTCAACCTTATCCATGTCTGTCTTACCAGCGATACCGCAGTAGTCAGCGATCTCAGCATATCTTTCGATGCTCTGAGGCCACTTGTACTGAGAGAATGTACCCATTCTTGTGGGAGCGGGGTTGCAGTTGTATCTGATAACGTTTCTGAGAACCAGAGAGTTAGCGATACCGTGCTGTACGTGGCAACGAGCGCCCAGCTTGTGAGCCAGAGAGTGGTTGATACCCAGGAATGCGTTAGCGAATGCCAGACCAGCGATCATGGAAGCGTGAGCCATAGCCTCGCGAGCTTCCTTGTCGTCCTTACCGAACTCATAAGCTCTGGGCAGGTATTCGAATACCAGCTTGCAAGCTGTCAGAGACCAACCACGTGTGAAGTCTGTAGCCAGAGTGGATACATATGCTTCCAGAGCGTGTGTCAGAACGTCGATACCGGAGGAAGCTGTCAGACCCTTCGGCTGATCCATCATGTTGTCTGCGTCAGCAATAGCCATTGTGGGCAGGATTGCGTAGTCAGCGATGGAGTACTTGATGTGAGCTTCATCATCTGTGATGATGGAGAAAGGTGTAACCTCGGAACCTGTACCGGAGGATGTAGCGATTGCAACCATCTTGCACTTAACGCCCATCTTCGGGAATGTGTAGATTCTCTTACGGATATCTACGAAGCGGAGAGCCAGATCCTTGAAGTCGCACTCCGGATGCTCGTACATGATCCACATGATCTTAGCAGCGTCCATTGCGGAACCGCCACCGAAGCCGATGATGCAGTCAGGCTGATAAGCGTTGATAGCCTTCAGACCTTCGCGAGCGCATGTCAGTGTCGGGTCGGGTGTAACCTGAGAGAATGTTGTGTGATTGATGCCCAGCTCATCCAGGATGTTCTCGATGGGCTTGCTGTAACCGTTGCCATAGAGGAATGTATCTGTGATGATCATTACCTTCTTGCACTCGTAAACGTCACGCAGTTCCTTCAGAGCTACAGGCATGCAGCCTCTCTTGAAGTAAACCTTCTGGGGCAGCTGGAGCCACAGCATGTTCTCTGTTCTGCGAGCAACCTGCTTCGTGTTGAGGAGGTTGTAGATACCAACGTTATCGGAGATAGCGTTGCCAGCCCAGGAACCGCAGCCCAGTGTCAGAGACGGAGCGAGCTTGAAGTTGTACAGGTCACCGATAGCGCCCTGAGAAGAAGGTGTGTTGATGAGGATACGGCATGTCTTCATTGTAGCAACAAACTCGTCGATTACGTCTTTGCCCTTTACTTCATCAGCATAGATAACGGATGTATGACCGATACCACCGTCTTCGATCAGCTGCTCAGCGATTGCCATACCTTCTTCCCATGTCTTATACTTGTACATAGCCAGAGCTGTGGACAGTTTCTCATGAGCGAAGGGTTCGTTTGTTACGTCGGGATCTGTTACTTCACCGATCATAACCTTGTACTTAGCGTCGATGTCGAGGCCTACCAGCTCACCGATTTCTCTGGGTGTACGACCAACGATCTTAGCGTTGATGCCGCCAGCGGGTGTCAGCAGTACGCCGCGAACAGCTTCTGTTTCCTTAGCGTCGAGGAAGTATGCGCCGCGCAGAGCGAACTCCTTCTTAGCTGCGTCATACATGCTCTCGGGGATGATAACGGACTGCTCGGAAGCGCAGATTGTACCGTTATCGAAGCTCTTGGACTGCATTACGCTGTTAACTGCATGCTTCAGGTCAGCTGTCTCGTGGATGAGAACTGCGCAGTTACCGTTACCAACGCCTACAGCAGGCTTACCAGAAGAGTAAGCAGACTTAACCATTGCAGGACCGCCTGTTGCGAGTGTGATGTCGCAGTCTCTCATGATCTCGATGGAGAGCTGGATGGAGGGAACGTCTACCCAAGCGATGATGCCTTCGGGAGCGCCAGCAGCTACTGCAGCTTCGAGGATAACCTTGCAGGCTTCGATTGTGCAGTTCTTAGCTGTCGGGTGAGGAGAAACGATGATACCGTTTCTTGTCTTCAGAGCCAGCAGGCACTTGAACATTGCTGTGGATGTCGGGTTTGTTGTAGGAACAACAGCAGCGATAACGCCGATGGGCTCGTATACTCTGTAGAAACCAAAGCTTGTGTCCTCATCGAACTTGCCTACTGTCTGGCAGTTCTTGTATGCGTTGTAGATGTACTCTGTAGCGAAGTGGTTCTTGATAACCTTATCTTCTACCAGACCCATCTTCGTCTCAGCTTTAGCCATCTGAGCGAGAGGAATTCTCTTAGCGTTACCTGCCATAGCAGCAGCTTTGAAGATCTTGTCAACCTGTTCCTGTGTGTAGGTGGAGAATTTCTTCTGAGCAGCCTTAACTTCTGCAATACGAAGCTGCAGAGATTCAGCGCTGTCAACAATCTCGGGGCTTACGGGAGCCGCGTTTTTTGTTTCTGTCACGTGTTCGTCCTCCTGTGATTTTTTGTACCTTAGTGTGGTAATGGTTTATTATTATTTATATTCAGGCTTTTCAGCCAAAAATATCATATAAATATCGAACAGCCGAAAATGCTCACAAATAGCGTGATGACCACTCGCAGCGGCGCGCAGACACCAGTTATCCTCTATACATTTTTCTCTTCTCGATTTCTATTTGTATTGTATCAGTATACAATTCAAAAGTCAATACTTTTTTACTGTTACAGATGAAAAAAACATTGTTAATTTTAGTCATTCGCACCGTCAGTATGTGAAATAAAGAGCAAACATGACAGCCGATTAACCGCGGTTTAATGCGAAAAAATCAAAATAATTTAATGAGCTAGCATAGTTGTACGCATTAATTCACAAACTTCACGACTTTGACATAAATTACATTATCAGATACAACTGTTAAAATTTTCACATTTTTATTTTTTGTATAAATATACTTTTTTACGTAATTATATACGCCGTTTTGACTGTTTTCACTCGCTCCCGTGCGTATATTAATCAATATTAACTATTTTTTCACATACATATCCTTATTTTGGATTATTATTTTTCGCACAATCTTCTCATTTCGTGATTGTTTCCATTATTATATTTGATGCGAATTTCAGGCAAACTTAAAGCCGGGCTTTCGCCCGGCCAAGCTTTTTTATATTTATTTTAAGCTGTTTTCGCTGCGCTGCTCCCGCTCAATATACCGTAAAACCTACCGAAATTGTTCCTGATCTTCCGTTTTTGTTCTCCGCCCATATTTTCGCAGTGTACTGACCTGCATCTACTCTCGCTCCGTCCGATGTGTAATCCCAGTTCAGAACGACCGGTCCGGCCTTTGCCTCCGCGCCTTCAGCCACAGAGCATACCTTGTTCCCTATAACGTCATATATATCGCAATATATTTTTGCCGCGTCGCTCAGCTCCGCATTTATTTCAACATAATTTGTGTTGGTATAGCTCTGACCGTCGCTCAACTCGGGCGCGTTCTCCTGCTCTTTAAATACAAAATCTACCGTGACCTTATCCGAAATACTGCCCGACGCATAGTTCGCCGTCACATTAAATGTGTACTTCCCGTCCGGAAGAGCTTTGCCTTTGTCGTCTTTTCCGTCCCAGATTATGTGTTTATTGCAGATGTAATACGTGCTGCCTCCCGACGTAGTGCCTTCCAAGGCGTCGGCTTGTATTTTATCTGCCAGCTTGCGCACTGTCTTTCCGTTCGAATTTGTTACCGTACAGCTTAGCGTAGCTGCGGATGTGAGCTTCTGAGCGAAGGAGCAGGACGCCAACACATCAAACTCGTCGCCGGCGGACATCACCGCACTGCTGTCGCAGGACAAATTCAGCTCCGGCGTCACCGTCCGAGTCGTAACGCTCACGCCTGACACGGGAGAATAGCTCTGACCGTCTACATATAATCTGTAGGCATAAACCCCCGTATCAAAATTCTTCAAAGGAAGAGTAATCGTCTTGCTCTTGCCCGCGCTGACTGTGTATTTCTTCATCGCAACCCGAGTAACTCCGGAAACGGACGGATTAGTTTTATACGGATAGAGCGCGAGCAGGTCTATATTGCGCACTCGGGATTTATCTGCTGTATATATCGCAAGCTGAGTCGTAACTTTCTTTTTTGCATATATCGTAACAGATACCGTTCCTTTTTTATAATCTACCGTCACCGGGCTGAGCGTCGCTTTGGGAGCTTTGCCCGTCGAGCTTGTGTACGCCGCGAGGCAAGTGTAATCCTTCTGAGGATATACGCTGCACGCCGTGGAGGGCTGTGCTTTAGTTATAAAGTTGTACAGCTCGTTGAGCGATACCATTCCGTTGCAGTTCTCATCCGCAGGGAATTCTTTATAAGAAGACTTGTTTCTGTCTATGCCCATCGCATACGCAATGTTAGTAGAGAATATACCTCTTTCACTTTCCTGAAGCGACGTCATCTCCGTGCGGCAGGCGCAAAGCACTTTGAATTTGCTGTTCGTCAGAGCTGTCGAGCGCGATTTAACCGTTTCAAATTCAGAGCAAAAGTCCTCCGCAAAGCTGTCGCTCGAATAGTCGGAAGCGCTTCGTCCTATCAGTCCGCCCGAATTGCACGCATCTATTATAAGAACTACCTTTCCCTTTATATCTGCAAAACACTCTGCCAGCTGATCCGCAGTCACATATTCGTTCAGGTTTAAAGCTATAGCCGCTCTGCCGTTGGCATACGCTCCGTGTCCGCTGTATGTGAGCACGCTTACGTCGTCCGCGTCCGCGCTGCCGAATTGTTTTTTAATTCTGGTTTTGAGCTTGGCCAGAGTGTTCGCGTTTGAATTTGTAAGTTTAAGCGCGCTTTTATATCCCGATTTTCTCATCGCATCGCGCAGCGCCGTAGCGTCATTCTCGGGCGCCGGCGAGAGATTGTATCGGCTGCTGTTATAATCCCCTATGCCTATATTTATAGAGCGATAATACTTTTTGCCGTCGCCGCTCGAGCTTCCCGCCATAGCCGTACTCGGCAAAAACACGGCAAGGCACATAACAGCAAGCAGCATACTTAATATCCTTTTCATATGTCCTCCCCCATCTCCTCTTGATTGTCACTACATTATACACCTTTTATCATTATAAGATAAGTTAATTCTAACACTTTTTGCAGAATTATTGCTTTATTTACACATAAAAAAACGCACTCCGACAAGGAGTACGTTTCGCGGCTTTTTAAGTTATTCTTTTTATGCTTTTATCTTTTATATTATATATTGTTGACAACGCCGGAGAAAAGCACCACTCCGTTTTGCTCTATGGTGTACGCGAACGATCTGTTTACGTTCATTTCAAACTCTACAGGCTCTATGAAAGCCGCTTTTGCCTCTGCGACTATGGTGGCAGCCGCCGCCTCCGTTCCCGTCTCGTCCACTTTTATCTTAGCCTTCTGCATTATCTCGCTGACGCACAAATCCTCGGCTTGTTCCACAGTTTTTCCCAGGCCTCCTCTGAACATCTCGTCCAGCCCCGCGGCCTTCGCCGCATCTTCCAGGTCCAGCCCGCTTTCCATCTCAAATTTAGGAATGCTCAGCGAGCCTATCCCCTCCGAAAACTCCAGATTTTTTCTTACGCTCTGCCCGAGCGTTTCCTCCGGCGAGACGCCTTCCTTCGGCAGATATACCGTCATTGTCGGCCCGTTCGTGTATGCCAGCCTCAGCGCCTGAACGCTTTGATTCTCGGCATAATCTGCGCTCAATTTCTCAGCGTTCATGTACGTTGCGTTCTGCTTGCCCGATTCTCCTATAAATTCGCCCTCGCTGTTTTTCTTCTCGTCGAACTTTGTCGTCCATTCTCCTCGAAAATACACAGTGTTTATTACAGCCGCTATTGTCGAAGCGTCGAGCGGCGAATCCAACAGAGGATCTATCATGCTGTTTGTATTTTGCTTAACCCAGTCGTTTATCAGCCCGGCCGCCTCCTCCGGCGATTCAAAATTCACCTTAGCCGTCCTCGCGCTCAGCGCAGAATAAATATCGTTCGCAAAGTCCTCATTCACGCTGTATTTATCGCTTATAAGCACTATATTGTTCACCTCGGCCGCCGCCGAATCCGTCCCGCATCCCAGCTCAGCCAAAAGCATTGCGTTGTACTTTATAAAATCCTCTCGCGTCCAGCCCTTTGGGTAAAACGCCTGTTCAAACTGCGTCAGCGTCTCTCCCTCCGCGCCTAAAGAGACCGCCGCCAAAGCCTGATATGCACTGAACGGAGAAAATACAAAGCTGCTCTCCCCTAACGAATCAGTCATTTTTTCGGAAAACCCGTCTATACTCGCCTTCAGCTCATTCAGCTTTTCCCAGTCCTCCGCCTCCAAATTGTCTAAGCTGACTTGCTGCTCAGATTCCTTCACGGACAATACAGAAAACGCGCCTTGTTCAGATGTTTTTGCACAGCCTGCGGCCAATATGCACACGAGCGCCGCCGCTGCAAAAGCCACTGCTCTTCTTTTCATTTCAAGAGCCTCCTTCATATTTTATTATATATTTAGAGACGTAAAAAAGACTTCATAAGTTCCAATGAAACTATTAAAAAATACTAAATAAATAAAAAATATCTGCCTCCGCACGTCCGGTATCACACGCGCCCTGCTTTCATCTTTATAGTTATAACCGTCGGCGGATTCCCGAGCCTAAGCGGAAAGCCGCTGTTCCCCAAGCCGGGGCTGACTATGAGCCTTCTTCCGTTTTCATTGTACAATCCTTTTGTCCATTTCGGAAAAAAGCCCTGGCCGGGTGCGTATACCGCGCCTATAATCGGAAGTCTGAACTGACCTCCGTGCGCATGACCTGCTAAAACCAGATCTATATCATAATGAGAGAATTCCTCTATCTGCTCCGGAAAATGCGTCATGACCAGCTTGAACCCCTCTGCTCTCTCAAACTCCCGCAGAGCTATGGGAGTATGAATGTCGTATCCTATAACATCCAAGCCCAATATGCTTATGCCGCAGCAGCGCGCATACTCACTGCGCAGAACCTTGACTCCGCGCGCGCTCAGCTCTCCTAATATTTCATCTATGTTTGCGCGGTGATAGTCGTGATTCCCAGGACAGTAGAACACAGGCGCAATCTCCGTCAGCTTCCCCGCGCACTCTATGGCAGGCCGCGGTTCTTTTGTATATCTGTCTAAAAAATCTCCCGTAAAGCATATAAAATCAGGAGACACGCTCCGCACCGCGTCCATAAGCCTGCGCGAGCCCTTTCCGAACAGCTTGCTGTGCATATCAGACAGATGCACAACAGTTACGTCTCTTTTCAGTCTGTCCGAGACTATTGTTATCTCCATATTGTCTATTTTGTTATTTTGTCTCCAGCAGAAATATACTATCGCAGCCAAAACTATGGCTGCCGCTGCATAAATCATGAACACCTCCGATTGTAAGCCGCGTCCGCGCCGCCGTATAAAATATAGTATAACCCAACATTCCTGCACCCGCAAGGCGAATTTCTCCAACAGACTGGACAAACCGCGAGAAGATTAGTATGATATAATAATGAAACGGAAAATACTAGACTTATTAAAAGAACATTACCCTGACGCTGCCAGCGAGCTGAATTTCAAAAACGCATACGAGCTCCTCGTCGCCACTGTACTCGCAGCTCAGTGCACAGACGCGCGCGTAAATACAGTAACCCCGAAGCTGTTCTCGCTCTATCCAAATCCCGCGGCTCTCGCAAAGGCGGATAAAAGCGAGCTGGAGCAAATAATACACAGCCTCGGCTTTTATTCCACAAAATCTGCAAATCTGATAGCTGCCGCAAAAAGAATGGTCGAAGAATACGGTGGCGAAGTCCCGCGCAGCATGGATGAGCTTGTCACTCTGCCCGGAGTCGGACGCAAAACTGCCAGCGTCGTACTTTCCAACGCATTTGACATACCCGCGTTCGCGGTGGACACCCACGTATTCCGCGTAAGCAAGCGCCTCGGACTCGCCAGCGGAAAAGACGTGCTCACCAGCGAGAAGGAACTATGCGCCTTAATCCCCCAAAGCGATTGGAAAGACGCGCATCACTGGCTTCTCCTGCACGGACGGCGCGTATGCTCCGCACGAAAGCCCAAGTGCGGCGAATGCTTTTTAAACGAACTATGTCCCAAAATAGATGTATAGAAAAAAACTCGCTAAATGCGCACAGGGTATGATATAATACACTGACACGCAGGAAAGGCGGATATATTTGGTATTATGATAGTAGATAAAGTCAGAATAACTATAAAAGCAGGAAACGGCGGAAACGGCGCTGTCTCCTTCCACCGCGAGAAATACGTCGCGGCGGGCGGGCCTGACGGCGGAGACGGCGGACGAGGCGGAGACGTAATATTCGTCGCCTCTGACGAAAAGCGCACTCTTATGGATTTCCGCTTTAAGACAAAGTTCTCCGCACAAAACGGCGAACAGGGTCGAAAAAACAACATGACCGGCAAGGACGGAGCAGATCTCATCATCGAAGTCCCCGCGGGCACGGTTATCATCGACGGCGAAACAGGGCGAATAGTCGCAGATATACGCGGCGGCGTTCGTAAAACCGTATTAAAAGGAGGCCGCGGTGGCAAGGGCAACGCGCGCTTCTGCACTCCCACACGCCGCGCTCCGCGATTCGCTACCCCCGGACGCAAGACAGAGCCTCATACCGTAATTCTTGAGCTCAAATCTATTGCGGACGTGGGTCTCGTAGGCTTCCCCAACGTTGGCAAATCCACTCTGCTTTCAGTCGTAACTGCGGCTAAACCCAAAATAGCAGATTATCACTTCACTACATTGTCTCCCAATCTCGGCGTGGCAAGCATAGACGATACCAGCTTTATAATAGCGGATATCCCCGGGCTCATCGAGGGCGCGAGCGAGGGCGCCGGCCTTGGGCATAACTTCCTCCGCCACGTAGAGCGAACGAGAATGCTCGTACATGTGCTGGACGCCTCCGGCATAGAAGGCCGGGATCCTATTGAGGATTATTATAAAATCCGCGCCGAGCTGGACAGCTACAACGCAGAGCTGGGCGATTGCCCCGAAATAATAGTCGCAAATAAAACAGACATAACAGGCGCCGAAGAAAACGTAAAGCGCATACGCGAAGAGTTTGAACCCAAGGGCAAGCAGGTCTTTGCAATTTCAGCAGCGACGCATAAGGATACTGATAAACTCCTCCGCGCCATAGCTGCCGTGCTGCGCGAGCTTCCGCCTGCGGAGGACATACCCTCGGAGGGCGTCATCGAGGAGTGGGAACTTTCCGGCGGCGAACTCACATTCGATATAACGCGCGGAATGGACGGCATAGTAGACGTAGACGGCACCCTCATAGACGATATATTCGAGAAAATCAACCCCGACGACCCAGACAGCATGCGGCATTTTGAAAAACTGCTCGTAGACAAGGGCGTGATATCCGCGCTGCGCGAATTTGGCGTCAAGGACGGCGAGGACGTTCGTCTGGGCGGGGAAGAATTTACTTTCGTAGACTGACGATAAAAAACAATATTCCAATGACAGAAGGGAAAGAGAATGCTTAAAAGTTCACAGCGAGCAAAACTCAGAAGCATGGCCTCTCATCTTGAGCCCATACTTCACATAGGTAAAGACGGTCTGACGCAAAACACCGCAATTCAGGCAGATCAGGCGCTGGAAGCGCGGGAGCTGATAAAGGCCACTGTACAGAAAAACTCTGACGAGGACGTCCGCGACGTCGCTCATCAGCTGGCGGAATGGGTCGGAGCAGACGTAGTCCAGGTCATCGGGCGCAAGTTCGTACTTTACCGCGAATCCAAAGAAAATAAACGCATAGAAATATAGCGCGTTAAAACCAAATAAGGAGAAGAAACAACTATGGTAGTAATAGAAATGCAGGACGGCGGCGTAATCAAGCTGGAGCTGGACGCAAAAGAAGCCCCCATCACAGTGGCTAACTTCGAAAAGCTCGTAAAAGAAGGCTTTTATGACGGTCTTATCTTCCACCGCGTAATTTCCGGCTTCATGATTCAGGGCGGTTGCCCTCTGGGAACGGGCACAGGCGGCCCCGGCTACGAGATCAAAGGCGAGTTCGCATCCAACGGCGTCCCCAACAAAATCAAGCACAACCGCGGAACTATCTCCATGGCCCGCACGCAGGTTCCCGACAGCGCAGGCTCTCAGTTCTTCATCATGCACGCCGACGCACCCTATCTCGACGGTCAGTACGCCGGCTTCGGCAAGGTGGTAGAGGGCATTGAGGTAGTGGACAAAATCGCCGCGGTCAAAACAGACTATGCCGACAAGCCCATTGAAGAACAGAAAATTAAACGTATTTACATTGAAGACTAATCTCTCTAACATGCGTTCCGCCTCAAAAGGCGGAACTTTTTTCTGTCCGGCTTTTTCTTATTTCGCCGTGCATATCAAAAACGGCATGTTCCTCCCGAGACATACCGTTTTCATATTGGAGACTGATCCTATGTTATCTGTTTTTCTCATCTCACTCTCTGTCTTTCAAGACGTCTGCCGGAGAGAGCTTCTTCAGCCTGCGCATTAGAACTGTCTGTATCAGCAGATAGCAAGCCAAAATTCCGATATACACTATCGCATACAGCGCCGGAGGCCATGTCAGGTCTATGCCGCACGCTACATTCGCCACAAAATTTGGGTATACTGCGTCCATTATAAGCTTGGCTATCGGAATTAGAATTAACGCTCCCAGAGCTACCATCAGAAAATTCCCATCCAGATACAGCTTTCTAACCTCTCTGTTTCTGTATCCGAAGATTTTCATAAGCGAAATATTCTGCGCAGATTTATCTATCATCACTTTTATCATCTGATACATAACTATCAAAAATATAATTATCGCCGCTCCCGTCATCATGACTATCATAGACGCCATAATATTTATAAAAACATCTGCGCTCTTTTCTACGTCGTCCTTTGTCGAGACGCTGTAGAGGCGGCCTGCGTCTACATCAAGCGCCCTGTCGGAATAGACAACATTGTAATAATCGTCCTCCCGGTCGAAAAGCTCTCTCATGCTGTCTATATCCATAAAGCATGTCAGGCCTACAGAATACGGCACTATTTCTTTGACCGTAAAGCCGTAGACTTTTTCATTCACCTCATCCTGCATTATCAACTCGTCGCCTTCTTCGAGTCCGTATTTCACAGCCACCGATGAAGATATGCTTATCTCGCTCTTACGGCCGCTGGAAATACTCGGGAAGAAAGGATTGTCCTCGTCTACACCTATAATACTTATCTCCATATCATATCCCATCACTTCCTTCTTCAGACCTTCTATATAAGCGGCGTGGCCTCCCTCCGGCGCTTTTTTCTCCGGATATTTGTATTGATACATATATGTATACTTTGTATCTTCTATGTTTTGCACTTTAACATTCTGGCAAAGCACATAGCAATTCAACCCCAGCACAAGCACAAGCAGCGAGACGAACATCCCCGCCATCACGGCAAAACAACTGCGTTTTTCTCTCAGGAACTGCCTGACCTGGAATGCTCTGGCGAAATTCAGCTTTTTGAGCTGTACTCTGCTCACTTTTTTTGCAGCTTCCTCTTTTTTCAGCAAAGATAGAGCCGTCCTGCTCAGCCTTTTGCGAATCACAATGCGATTTACGATAAACGCCGCCGCTCCGGGCATGACGAGACCGTACACCAGCAGATATGCGCTGTAGTGTATTTCTATCTCAGGTATTGAAAAATATCCGTAAGAATCTGCCGACATCATGGATATTCCCGCGTCTGAGAATCCCAGCAGAGCGCCGACAGCGCCGCCGGCAAAGCACAGAATCACAGGCAGTATTGTATAATGAAGCATAAGCTGCTTTTTGTTCAGTCCGAGAGCGTACAGCGTGCCTATCATAGCGCTTTCTTTCTCTATCGAATGAACTACAAATACGGAAATTACATATGCTATAAGCACGAGTAAAATAACACCCGCAAGCATTCCAATGCTTATGTTCATCTCTACGTCGCCGTTAGCCGCCTTGATTCTGGGGTTGTCAGCCGCCGGTACAAAATCCGTCAGATTTTCTATCTCCAGCGGAAAATACTCGTCCAACATATCCTGAGTCTCAGTCTGGAGCTCTTTTATTCCGTCATCAAATTCCTTCCCGCTGTCGCTCAGCTCTGATGTGCCTGATTTTAGACTATTTGCTCCCTTTTTTATCTTATCATATCCTTCGAATATCTGGCTGACGCCTTCGGTATAATCAGCTACACCTTTATTCAGAGTTTCGTATTCACTTCTCAAAGTCCCGATTGCAGCGCCGAATTGCTCCAGACCATCGCTCAATTGGCTAAACGCCGCCGGCAAAGATGCAATTGCCTCGTCGAACTTTTTAAAATTAGAGCGTATCGTGCCTGCTCCGTCCGACGCATTTCCTATCTGCGAGTTCACCTCGTCCAGATAGCTCTTAGCCGCTCCCATTATAACCTGAGCATCCGCCGAGAGATTTGAAGAGTCCATGCCATATTGGCTCAGCGACGAGTTTACTATAGACTCAAAGCTGCTGTATTTTACCTGATTCTCCAGCTCGTCCATCCCGTCTTCAAGCTCTTGCAGCGCAGAGAGGAGCTGAGATGAGGATTCTTTCAATTCAGATAGGGAATCAGAAGAGAAGGCAAGCTTCCCGCTGTTGCTCTCCAGTTCTTTTAAGGCTTTAAGCACCTCGGATGAACCTTTTGTCAGATTGCCCGATTCGCTGTCCAGCTTTGAAAGACCATCGTACACCTGTTTTATTCCACTGTTGAGCTTTTTCGCACCGTCGTCCAATTCATCGAAGGCGTCCACAAGCTCCTGCGAGCCGTCTACCAGCTCTTGTATGCCGTCTGTAATGTCGTCTCTATCCTGAGTTTCTTCCTTCAGCATATCTTGAAAATACTGATCTTCCACTTCTTTAGTGCTTATTTTATTCTCAAGAAGATAATCCTTTAGCTCATTTCCGGACGCATTCTCCCCCAGAAGATAGCTGTAACGCACTTCTTCAGCATGAGACGCCTTCCCGCTCTCGGCGAGAGCATTATACGCGTTAGCCGTGACAAACCCCGTTCCAAACGCATTCCCATCCGCAGACATATCCGACATATTCTGCAGGCAGAGATCGTAATCCGCACTCGTGCATATCCCGCATACAGTAAAATCTTTGCCTCCGACCGAGATAACACTCCCCACTCCCAGACTATGCGCAGCCGCGTACAGCCGCTCTATCGCTATTTCGTCATCCTGCTCAGGAGCACGGCCTTCGCTGAGATTTATTATATTTATTTTCTCGCGAATCTTCATGAGCCGCAGTGTAGATTCATCGTTTAGCCTAAAATCCACATACGGCTGCTCTTCGAGTGTAATTCCCATATCCTCTATTTCTTTGAAGACACTGTCCGTCAGGGGGATATAGACTCCAAACTGTCCATCTTCAAGCAAGTTAGCCTCCGCTCTTTCGTCCACAGTGCTTATTACACTTTCAGCAGAAGCCACAATGCTTATAACTATGAACATACACAGCACAATAAGCAGAAACAGCGCTGAATACCTAAACGCATTAGACCGCAAATCTCTCAGCGTGCGGCGAAGCAGCAATCTTTGCATATCCTCGCCTCCTTCACCATTCTATCTGCGCCGCAGGAACAAGCGACTCGTTCTGATACTCTCGGAATATCCGCCCGTCTCGTATTTGTATCACTTTATGCACCATCTCGCTTATCGCTTCGTTATGCGTTACTATAAGCATCGTAGTTTTATACGTTTTGTTCACTTTTTCCAGCAGCACCAGTATTTCCTTAGCGGTTTTTGAATCCAACGCGCCCGTCGGCTCGTCGCAGAGCAAGAGTCTTGGATTTTTTACAAGCGCTCTGGCTATCGCGCATCTCTGCTGCTGTCCGCCGGAAAGCTGAGGAGGAAATTTAGATTGGTATTCCGTCAGCCCCAGCACCTCCAGCAGCTCCTCCACACTAAGCGGATCATCCGAAAGATACTTGCATACTTCTATGTTCTCCCTTACTGTCAGATTGGGTATCAAGTTATAAAATTGAAATATAAAACCCAGCGTATCTCTTCGATAATCTGTCAGCTCATCTTGTTTCAATCTCGTTATGTCCTTGCCGCCTATCTTTATATGACCGCTGTCCACCGTCGTCAGACCGCCTATCGCGTTAAGAAAAGTGGATTTCCCCGAGCCGGACGGCCCTAATATTACGCACATCTCGCCCTCATCGACCTGAGTGCTTATGCCGTTCAGCACTTGCACAGCAGCGCCGCCCTCGCCGTAGCTCTTTTTTATGCGGTCAACCTCTATATACATGAAAGTTTTACCTCCATTAAATAAATAACATCGTTATGTCGATTCTAACATAAATTATCTGCATAATCCCAATTTCAAATATGTAATATCAGACCTTTTCTAGGCCCTCGACAACTGAAAAAAACCCGCCGCGCATAAATCTTATCATCACTTTTAACTGTTCGTTCGCCTGCGCTTCGTCCACGCTATGCTCAAGAATCTGCGTCACCGAATCAATCTGCAAATGCGAAAACCAATGAATAGATCTTTCATTAAACGCGGAAGCGGCTAAAAAATCCGGATAAAGTTTATAAATGAGTTTTTTCGTTTCATCGTCTATCAGAGCAGCAAGCTCGTCAAAAAAATCCCTTACAGCCTCATGATCTCTATTTTGAAAAATTATATTGCATATTCTGCGTTTTTTAAAATAAATCCCGACTATAGCCTCCGCCGCTCGGAAATCCTCATCTTCGCTTTCGGAAGCATTCAGCTGAGACAGCATACTTTCCTCCATGTAATGCTGATTTACCAAATCCCGAACTGCCTCAGTCACAGGACTTATCACACTTCGGAACAGATCGTCCTTATCTTTGAATAGAAAATAGAGCGCCCCTGTCGTTACTTCCGCTTCTTTGCAGATTTGCCTAAGAGAAGCGCCTTTAAATCCATGTAAGGCAAACTCAGACTCAGCCGAATGGACGAGCCTTGCTTTCGTCTCTTCTGTTATAGTATCTGATTTCCTAGTCATAAACGATATCACTTTCAAAAAATAACAGCGTTATTTTAACATGTGAAATTTATCTTGTCAATACATGCGTTCACAAATACACCGAATTTTAAAGTTATTATTACAAAAACAAAACCTGCAAAAGATAAATATATCTCAATAATCCTTGACACATTCGTTTCGATATGATATTATGCACTCAATTAGGTAGGATATATAAAAATTGTTTCTACGCTATGTAATATTATATATAGGCGTTCGCATTTGCTTTTTAAATAACATCGTTATTTAAAATCGCCTTTCAGACCGTGCACCATGCGGCTTCATTTTTCTCTGTCAGAACTGCAAGCATGGTTTTTTTAACAACTCTGGTTGCACTTGACTAACTTTTGTTAATTAACACTAACGAAGGTTATCAATATATTAAATTAGGGGCATCGCCCCGTCATGCAGGAAGTGAATGAGGGACGAAGCCTCTTAAGCCTACAGCGGTCTGTTCCATCTGTTCACGGTTCAATAAGGGGCACCGCCCCGTCATTCAACAAGTGAACAAGGGGCGAAGCCTCT
>UQXU01000018.1 GCA_900545085.1 uncultured Eubacteriales bacterium | reverse complement strand
GGCTATGGATGAAATCAAGCTGTATATCTGATGGGATGTGGCAATAGACGTCAGCAACACACCAAGAATATACACCATGATAATATTTGCATCGGTAAAGCCTATCTCGTGAAACAACAAACTGAGTAATGTTGCCGCAAACAGAATCAGAGCGCTCTTTACAGTGTTTTTTACGATTTGCTCGTGATGGTATTTCCTCGCCTTTTTGGGATGATAGGTCGTATCTGCTGCCTTATCTGGAATGATATGAATATCCAGCTCTGGTACATAGGACAACAGAAGTTGTGTTAATGTCGGCTTTCCAAACAGATGCTTTTGGGTAACGGAGCTTTGGCCCAAAACAATTCGAGTAATACTGGAGATGCGGGCAAACTCTGCGATTTGGTACGGAATATCGTCGCCATATACCGTTTCGATAGTCGCTCCAAGCTGTTCAGCCAGCTTGCGGTTTTCCTCCAATCGCTTTTTATTTTCGTCGGTAGCCACTGCAAAATCCGGTGTTTCAACGAATAATGCTGTAAACTGACTGTCAAAGGCTTTTGCCATTCTTGCGGCGGTACGAATGATCTTTGCATTGGACGGTGCCGACGACAGACAGGCGAGGATATGATCCTGCTTGCTGTTAATGTTATTTAGTTTGTTCATTATCCTCACCTCCAATTTTGTAATAGATTCTACCATACAAAAGTCCTGATTTCTACCTCGAAAATGTGAACAATCAGTCTAAATAGTCAGCATATCCGCATTTTAGTCTACAATGTTCCATTTCCAATGCTGTAATTACTCGGTCACGATTTTTTGATTTCAAACTCTTTTTCCAAACAACACGAATCCATTTTTCCTCATCCAGATTTTCAACCGTTATACCAAGCGTGGCTACCAGCATCTTTGTCTTTTCGTATGGAATCAGAACAGAAGCATATTGTTGCCCCAAAGGTTCTGTGCTGTCATCTGCCAGAAGAAGAATGTCGATACGTTCATTTATCAGTTTATCTAAGAGACGATTGATTTGTCCACTACTGAGAAAGAACTCAATATGGGGAGCAGATTCAGAACAGCTCTCTAATGCAGATGCAATGGAATTCAACAGCATCGGGGTTTCTGCTGCAATACAAATCTTGCATTGGTTATTTCGGTTACCTTCGGCGATTAGGCGTTGGTTTTCTTCGATGAAATCTCCGAATCTTACTACAACATAGTATCCAAATGCAAAAGTTGCCAACAGAATTAGTATTAAAAACAGATCCTTCATCAAGAACACCTCCTTAGCCTGATTTGAAAAAGGATTGATTATATGCGGAAGCACTTGTGAACGGCTTTTTCCTGTCCTAACACAAGAATCGATTTATTTCGACCAAGCACGGTATCCGGCGTAATGCTCATATTTAATCTTCCGTTCTCACGGATACCAAGGATGTTGATGCCAAACTTTTTACGAATATCTAACTGTACAATGGTTTTTCCATTCCACTCAAGTGGGATTTCCAATTCAAAAATAGCGTATTCGTCATCCAGTTCAATGTACTCCAAGATATTCTCAGAGGAACAACGGATCGCTGTCCATGCAGCCAACTGCTTTTCAGGGTAGACCACTTCATCTGCGCCATTACGTAGCAGAAACTTTTCCTGTATCTCACGAGATGCACGGGCAATAACCTTTTTAGCGCCCAATTCTTTCAGAAGATAAGCGGTTTCCAAAGAGTTTTGGAAGTTATCTCCAATGGCAACAATACAGGAATCGTAATTGTCAATACCCAGAGAAGCAAGGAATTCTTCGTTGGTGCTGTCCCCAATCTGTGCATTGGTAACATAAGGAAGTAGCGCATTTACACGTTCCTCACTGGTATCTACTGCCATAACCTGATGTCCCATAGCGTGCAGTTTCATAGCAATAAACTTGCCAAATCGTCCAAGACCAATCAATAATACCGATTTCATAACAGAACCTCCTTGTTCTTAACCTACCGAGATTTTCTCGACAGGGAGTTTTGATAATGTGTTTTTTGTTGCCGGCAGTGTAGCGAAGATCAGCGTCAGCCCACCAACTCTGCCAATATACATCTGTGCAATCAGAATCAGTTTGCTTATAGCTCCAAGTTCCGGTGTGATACCCAGTGTCAAACCGACTGTGCCAATCGCCGATGCACTTTCATACAGGCAAGTTACAAGCGGAAGATTTTCCAGTTTACTGATTGCCATGCCACCAAGAAGAAATAACGAAATATACATAAAGAACACCGTTGCCGCATTTTTTACGGTATCATCATCGATGCGTCGCCCGAAGAAACGGCCATTCTGACGTTTTTGAAAGACTGCCGCTGCGACAGATATCATTACTGCAAAGGTAGTAACTTTCATACCTCCTGCCGTAGAACCGGGCGCACCGCCAATGATCATCAACAATGATGTAATCATCTGTCCAGTTTCGCTCATTGCATTCAAGTCCACGGTGTTAAAGCCTGCTGTTCTCGGTGTAACCGCTTGGAACAAGGATCCCCAAAAGCGTTCTGCAAACGGAAGATGTGCCAGTTCAAAAAAGAAGAAGTAGACCGTTGGAATCAGTATCAATCCTGAGGTAACAGTAAGGATAACTTTGCTTTGCATACGGTATCGCTTTATGTGGATGCCATTGGTGCAAATATCTCTCCAAGTCAAAAATCCAAGTCCGCCGATGATAATCAGTAGTATGATTGCCAGATTGATAATTGGATTCGCAGCATATCCCATCAAAGAATTGAACAGAATACCATCATTTACAATGTCAAAACCGGCATTACAGAAGGCTGAGATGGAGTGAAATACTGCCATCCAAAGACCTTCGCCAAATCCGTAATCCCCGATGAACACAGGAGCCATGATCGCTGCGCCCAAAAGCTCAATAATTACGATGCCTTTCAAGATGAAGCCAGTGAATCGGACAATGCCGCCAACCTGCGGTGCGGAAATTGCATCCTGCATTGTGCTTCTTTGCATCAAGGAGATTTTCTTTCCTGCTGCCATTGTAATCGCAGCAGCTACTGTGATAACGCCCATGCCGCCGATTTGAATTAACACAATAATGATTGCCTGCCCAAACGCTGTCCAATGTGCCGCCGTATCATAAACCACAAGTCCGGTCACACAAACCGCCGAAGTCGATGTCAGCAGACAATCCAGAAACGGTGTAATCTCTCCACTTTTACTGGATACCGGCAGCATCAGAAGCAGCGCACCCAACAATATGACAGTGGCAAAACCGAGAATGATCATCTGTGAGGAGGATAATTTACGTTCCAGTTTTCCCATCTCAACACCTCCAATGTTCGTTTTCTTAATTATATTATTGCATTTCAACCATAAAATGGGCATTAGCATGCCAGTTTTGGCATTAAATTCGCATTAAGATAAAGACCATCACTGGTTCTCAAATAGAGAACCGTGATGGCCTTCATTTTTAACAATATATCAATTCATTTAAGACGATTTCTTCCGCAGCATTGCGGATATTATTACAAGCACCTACCCAACCCATCTGATCACGAGCTTTTAATTCCTCATTTACGCCTTGCTGCTCCTGCATTTGTTGGATCAGCAGTTTCATTCTCTGATGAGCTGTATCATCAATGCTATTTAAGTGAGAAACCAGTTTACCTCCGAACAAAAGCTCTGTGTACAGCCAAGGACGATGCTCTTTTATGTAGGCTTTACGCATACGACCATACTTTCCATAGTGGGGTTCTTCATCAACCGGCAGTTCCAAATCCGGATAATACATTCCGTCTGCTCCCAATGTATATGTACCGCCCATTTCTTCAAACAATGATTTCATCGAAATACCTCCAATCTGTTTACTTTATAGATACGCTATGTTATAATACCACAAGACACATCACATATCAAGATAAGGAGGATATGAAATGCGGAAAAATGGAGACATCATAGCTATCTATTCCCGTAAGTCAAAATTTACCGGAAAAGGTGAAAGTATCGGCAATCAGGTAGAACTATGTAAAGAATATGTTCGTGTGCATTTTGGCGATGCAGCAGTAGATAAAGTTGTGGTATATGAAGATGAGGGCTTTTCCGGTGGCAATCTGAATCGTCCGGATTTTAAGAAGATGATGGATGCTGCCAAGAAGCGTAAGTTCAAAGCTATCATAGTTTATCGTCTTGACCGTATCAGCCGTAATATAAGTGACTTTGCCAGCCTGATTGAAGAACTGGCTCGTCTGGATATTTCTTTTGTTTCTATTAAAGAGCAGTTTGACACAAGCACTCCTATGGGACGAGCTATGATGTATATCGCATCTGTTTTCTCTCAGCTGGAGCGTGAAACCATTGCGGAGCGTATCCGTGACAATATGCACGAACTGGCAAAGACCGGTCGCTGGCTTGGTGGCACAACACCTACTGGCTATGCTTCCGAAGCAGTTAAGAGCATTACCATTGATGGTAAATCAAAGAAAGCCTGCAAGCTGAAACTAATTCCGGATGAAGCTGATATTGTCAGAATGATTTATGACTTGTATATAGAAACAGATTCACTGACATTGACAGAAGCAGCTTTGATCAAACAAGGTATCAAGACAAAGAACAACAATTACTTTACCCGATTTTCCATCAAAGCTATTTTGCAGAATCCGGTTTATATGATTGCAGATGAAGATGCCTATAATTTCTTCATCCAGAACGACACAGACCTGTTCTCGGAGAAAGATGCCTTTGACAACAAGCACGGTATTATGGCTTACAATCGCACCGATCAGGAAAAAGGCAGAGCTACAAAATACCTGCCTGCAAGCGAGTGGATTGTATCTGTCGGCAAGCATCCGGGTTTGGTTCCAGGTAAAGTGTGGGTACAGATTCAAGAATCTTTAGAACGAAACAAATCCAAATCTTTCAGAAAACCACGCAGTAATGAAGCACTTCTGACTGGCTTGTTGTTCTGTAGCTGCGGTGAGCGTATGTATCCGAAAATGAGCAAGCGCAAAACTGCGGATGACAAAGTGATTTACACCTATGTTTGCAAAATGAAAGAACGCAGTCAGCGTTCTGTATGCAACAGTAAAAATGCCAATGGCAATACACTGGATATGGCTGTAATCGAGCAGATTAAAATGCTTGCAGAGGACAAGGATACTTTCATTGCACAATTGGAACAGAGCCGCAGATTTTATACCGGTAATCGCATGGACTATGAACAGCGACTGGATGATCTGCGAAAGGAAAAGGCAGAGACAGAGAAGAAAATCAATTCTCTGGTAGACTCCCTTGTGGATATGGGAGACAGCCCTGCCAAGGCTCATGTAACCAAACGAATTGAGCAGTTGAATGGAGAATACCAGTCTCTTGGACAGCGTATTCAGGAACTGGAGGGGCTGACTTCACAGCACGCTCTCAGCGATATTGAATTTGATTTGCTTCGTCAGCTGCTGACGATCTTCAAGGATGGTATTGATGAAATGACTGTCGAACAGAAACGTGCTGCCATTCGTACCATCGTACGTAAGGTGGTATGGGACGGTGTCAACGCTCATGTCATTCTGTTCGGTGTCAAAGATGATGAAATCGAATATCCGGAAATTGCTGCTGTTGCATCTGATAATAACGATGATGCTGATGGAACAGATGAATTAGTAAACTTCTCTGATGTCGATTATGATATTGACGATATGGAGGATGACTGCCTGGGAAAAACTAATCCCCTCAGTGCATCAAAAACGCATTGGGGGGAGGATAGCAAATGAAATACTGATGTATTTGCGCAAGACGAAAAAAACAGCGGGGGATGTATCGCTGTATGAGCCAATAGGCGAGGATAAAGACGGCAGCACGATTTCCCTGTCTGATATACTCAAATACTCGGGCGAAGATGTGAGCGAACAGGTGATAATGCGAATTGGCGCGGAGAAAATAAGCGGCTATCTCTCTGAGCTTACAGCCAGAGAGAGGGTGGTGATAATCCTGCGTTATGCCTTATCAGGAGGAGAGCCGCTCCCTCAGCGTGAAGTGGCGACCCGCCTGGGGATATCGCGCTCTTATGTCTCCAGAATAGAAAAAAGAGCGCTCAGCAAGCTTAAAAAGCTCTATGAGCGCGGAGAGTGACTGCTTTTTTAGAGTGTGGCTATGCGGATAGTGTCTGAGACGGAGCCTTCGCCGACACGAGAACCGGTTACAACTACTACCGTATCGCCCTTTTGAACTATTCCGGATTCCAGAGCGGCGGAGACAGCAGCATTGTATAACGCTTCATAAGAATCGTGATGCTTTGAGGGAATAGGGGTGACGCCCCAGCGCAAATTGAGCTGATGTACTCCGCGGTCTGTCGAGCAGAGCGCTATTATGGGGCAATTGGGTTTGAAATCTGATAAAAAAGCGGCTGTGCGGCCGGAGCGGGTTACGCTGACTATAGCCTTGGCGTCTATATATTTGGCTGCATCGCAGGCCGCGACGCATGCCGTATCTACCATATTCTTCCCCAGAGTGTAGCTGTCGCGCACAAACTCTGTTCGGTAGTCTATGCTCGATTCAGTGTACTCGGCTATTTCCGCCATAGTGCGAACAGCTTCGGCGGGGAATTTGCCGGCGGCAGATTCGCCCGAAAGCATAATTGCAGTTGTGCCGTCATAAACTGCGTTGGCTACGTCGGAAACCTCGGCGCGTGTGGGCCGGGGAGAGTGCGTCATAGATTCCAGCATTTGCGTTGCGGTTACTACTATTTTGCCGGAATAGATGCATTTTTCTATCATTAATTTTTGAAGGGCGGGTATCTCGCGAAAAGGTATCTCTACTCCGAGATCACCGCGCGCTACCATGATTCCATCCGAAGCTTCTATTATCTCGTCGAGGTTATCAACGCCCTGGCTGTTTTCTATCTTGCTGATTATCTGAATAGATTCGCCGCCGTTTTCTTTAAGCAGTTTGCGCACGTCGTGTACGTCCTGCGCCGAGCGGACGAAGCTGGCAGCGATAAAGTCGACTTCCTGCTCAATTCCAAAGAGAATATCGCTTTTGTCAGCTTTGCTGATATAGGGCATTGGTATAGGATTTCCCGGGAGGTTGATGCTTTTGTGATTGGAGAGCTTTCCGCCGGTAGTGACTTTGCAAAGTACAGAAGCTTTAGCTGCGTCGGCGCTCAGAACTTCCAGACCCAGCTTGCCGTCGTCCATCAGTATTACAGTCCCCGGTTTTACGTGTTCCGCTAGATGATGATAAGTCAGGCCTATGCGCGTGTTGTCTCCGAGAGAATCGTCCGTGTCGAGTGTAAATTCCTGACCTTCCGTAAGTACGGTCGCGCCGTCTTTAAAATTGCGGACGCGGATTTCAGGTCCTTTGGTGTCGAGCATAGTCGCCGTGCATACGCCGAGCTCTTTGCGCAGACGCTTAATTCTGTCTATGCGCACTTTATGCTCTGCGTGAGTGCCGTGCGAAAAATTAAAGCGCGCGCAGTCCATGCCCGCAAGTATGAGCTTGCGCGCCATTTCATCGCTGTCTACTGCGGGACCTTGTGTGCAAATTATTTTGGTTTTTCTCATAAAGATTCAACTCCATTTTCTCTGAGATATTATGTCCGAAAATGTGCATAATATAGTTGTCAAGCATTAAAAACCATACAATGCCAGTTTAGCACTTTTGTCAGGAAAAGTCTATAGAATGAGTAAGGAGTATTTGGGATATAAATTTCATAAAAACTACATATAGGCTTGCGGACAAAGTGGTAAAATTAAATATATAAAATAGAAATTAGAATTTAGGAGATGAGGAGATATTATGCAGCTGCAAGAGGTAATTGACGCAAGACAAAGTATACGAAAGTATAAAGAAGGAGATATTCCGGATGAACATATAGCTGAGATGGTAGCGGCGGCTCATAAAGCTCCATCCGGAAAGAATATTCAAAACTGGTATTATGTATGCATAAAAAATGATGAGCTGAAGCAGAAAATAGCAGATGCAATATTAGTAAAAAATGAAGAAATAGCGCATAGAATGGACGAGGCAGACGGCACAGGCGATAGATTGCGCAAGTTTTGCAAGCATCTTACGCTGTTTTTCCTGAAGGCGCCGTTGCTTACGGTGGTATTTTCCAGAACATACAGACCGACAGGCTATTATGAAATGCGTACTGCGGGATATCCGGATGAGATAGGCGAAGAGCTGACGAATCGTACAAATCCGGGACTTCAAGGGCTGGGCGCCAGCGTCGAAAACTTTATACTTAAATCTGTAGACCTGGGCTATGGCTCATGCTGGCTGACCAGCGCAAATTATGCAGCTGAGGGAATAACAGAAGTTCTGAAAAAAGAGATAGGTTTGGAAAGCAAAATTGATATGAGCGAGGATTTCGGGTTTTATATGGTAGCTATGATATCCACCGGAATACCTGAAGAAAACCAAAAAAGCCCTCTAAAACTGCCTGTAGAAAAAGTCTATACGATAGTAAAATAAAGGCAAAGAATGAATATAAATGCAAATGCTTACTAAAATTGCCTAATGGGTATTTATTTTCTGCTCGTTCCTGTATTTTTTAAGGATAGTTTTTGCAGACAGAATAAGCTAAGAAAAAAATTAATATTTATTTTCTAGTTGATTTCCATACAGAATACTTGACAAATTAGCATTTTTAGGGAATAATAGTATTATGGTTTTACCACACGATATAGCAGAGTATATTAAAAATATGTATGGTCAGCATATTGCTAATATGGAAACACGGTAACTCGCTTAATCCCGTATGTAACTCCCTGCTGATTGTGTGGCAGAGCAATAATGCAGGATTTAGGAGAAGAGGACATGTACAAAACATTTGGAAGCAGATTGGTTCACGCTATGGAACTGCGCAATATGCGTCAGAAAGAACTTGCTAAAGAAACAGGCGTGACAGAAGCCACGGTTTCTCGTTATGTAAACGAGAAGAGACGCCCTGACATTGACTTCATCCGCGATGTTGTCCGCGTGCTGAACGTCAGTGCAGACTATCTGCTCGGTTTTTCCGATCAGATGACACTCGGTTCCCCAAGTATTCACTATTGGCAGGCGAGCGGTGCAAAATACACCGTAGTCTCCAGAGACGATGTAAAAGCGGTCGCTGTCGTAGATCCTGATCAGATCGCCTCTCTTGACAAATTCTTTGAATCTCTTGACAAGACATTTGAACAGAATGCGGCAAGAATGAACGAAGGGAAAGATTCATAAGCAGATCTCCGAAAAATATACTAAAGATAAAAAGCCTGACGATTCAGTTCGTCAGGCTTTGCTAAATTTGTCAAAATTGATTACGGAATCCTTTGCCGATAATTTCGCTTGAGTTGGACATAACTATAAATGAATTCGGGTCTATCTCTCGAACGTATTTGCGGACGAAGAGCGCCTGCGATCTGCGCATAACGGTGAGCATGAGCGTGCGCGATTCACCTGTATAAAAACCGCGGCATTCCCAAGTGGTGGCATCCTTATGTACAAACTTCGTGATAAAGTTACCCACATCGTCAGGTTTGTTGGTAATTATAAACAAATATTTTGACATGTGGAAACTTTCTATTACGTTATCTACAACCACGGTTTTGGCTACGAGACCGAGAACGGAGAACATGCCGACTGTTATACCAAAAACGAAAAACGCGCTGAACGTAACGCCTATGTCTACTATTAAAAGAGCTCGCCCTATGTTTAATGAGGTGTATTTTTTGAGTATCATGGCGGTTATGTCGGTCCCTCCCGTGCTGGCGGCGCAGTTAAAAAGAATTGCCGAACCTATGGCAGGGAGAAGCACCGCGAAGCAAAGCTCGAGGAAGGGCTGATTTGTCAGCGGCGCGTTCAGGGGGAGTATTATCTCCAGAAGGCGAAGAGAAAAGGACATCAAAAGGCTGCAATACACTGTTTTTACGGTGAAGTCTCTGCCTACGATGATTAGTCCGAGGATGAGAAGCAGTATATTGATTATCCATACGAATGTACCTGCGGAGATTGAGGGAAACAGCGAGCTGAGAATGAGTGAAATTCCGGAGACTCCTCCGGTAGAAAAGTTGTTAGGGAATTTAAAAAAGTAAATTCCTGTAACGGTAATCAAAGTGCCTCCGGTTAAAAGAGCGAAGGTTTTTAATTTCTGCATGTTTTTCTCCTTGAAAAAATGTACCGGCATTTACTTAGGTTGTTCTCCTATCGAACGGCGGATACGGAAGCAAACGGGCGTATTATTTTAAGTAAAGTATAGCATGCTTTCTTCACCGTTTCTACACCAAATTTTAGCGCAAATGCTGTTGACCCGAGAAATAAAAGATGATAGTATTGTATAAAGAAAAATTAGCAAAAAACGAAATGGAGTGAAAGAAGATGCCTGTAGGATTTGTAGATCCCAGTGAAGCTCGCAAAAGCGCGTTATCAGTAGGAAAATATACTGCCAAAACATATCTTTGGATGTTTTTAGGTCTGGCGGTTACATTTATAATTTCAATGATTACGATCAGCTCGCCGTCTATGCTCAAGCTGGTGTATGGGACCAGGGCGGCATGTTGGATAATATTGCTGGTGGAGATAATAATAGTAATAGCGCTTACGGCGTCGATTAACAAGATCTCCGCAGGAGCGGCGAGAGTGCTGTTTCTGGTCTATTCTGCGATAAACGGCATAACGTTCTCCAGCGTATTTTTGACATACAATGTAGCGGAGTGCGTATATATATTTGCGGTCAGCGCAGTAATATTCGGAATAATGGGCGTGTTTGGCTATGTGACCAAGCAGGATCTTTCGAGTTGGCGCAAGGTGCTGATGTTCGGGCTGTTCGGCCTGATTCTGGTGGCGCTGCTTAGCTTTTTCCTGAATCTATCAGGGATGAGTCTGTTGATAAATTTGGCGGGCGTTGCGGTCTTTTTGGGCTTTGCGGCATATGATACTCAGAAAATCAAAGCCTTTTATTACGGCTTCCAGTATGATCCCGTCATGCTGAAGAAGGCATCCGTAATATCAGCGCTTCAGCTTTATCTGGACTTTATAAATCTGTTCCTGTATGTTCTTCGTCTTTTCGGCGGGAATGGCGGTTCGAGAAATTGACAGAGAATTAAAAAATAAATAGAGATAACTATGACAATAAATGTCACCCTGCTAATGTCGGACGGCGGGGCGGCATTTATTTTTTTAAATACTATATAATTTTGGAGGAAAAATGTTTAAAAACAAAATGGAAGAAGCGGTTTTTACCGCAGTCACATCGTGGATTATGATATTTATAATGGGCGTATACAATGTTGCGATAAATACCGGAGGGCTGACATACGCATCCTTTGCTCACGCGGCGCGCTCTTTTCCTTTGGAGTGGGCGATAGGCTTTCTGTGTGCATATTTTATTGCGGGCAGAGTATCCAAACGCTTCGCATTCAAGGTGGCAACGCCCGCGGACAGACCGATATTTATTATATTATGTATACAGACCTTTACTGTATGCACTATGGTGCCTCTTATGAGTATGCTTGGAACGATAGAATCTTCGGGAATTACTGTCAACCTGCCTGTCATATGGCTGCAAACCGTGGTTTTGAATTTTGCAATGGCATATCCGCTGCAAATACTCGCTGTCGGTCCTTTTTGCAGAAAAATTATGGGCTGGATATTTAAATGCTGCAGAAAAGAAGCTGAACAATAATAGCTGTCATAATTCGTGTCAGGTACGCATATAATGTACTTGTGACTTTCCTGCATCTGCGTTCGCGCTTTGGTTCATATTGGATTGAATTTTTTACTATGCTGAGTTATAATAAAGTGCGGAGTGACGCTCCACTAACACACGGGGGATTGGGAAATGCAGACACTTATTCTGGCAATAATAGTTTCTTTTGCAATAGCGATAGTAGGCGGGAAGTTTATAGTACCTGCTTTGCGAAGTCTCAAAGCAGGTCAGCACGTCAGAGATGACGGACCTCAGTCGCATTTGAAAAAAGAAGGTACGCCTACTATGGGCGGCATAATCATGATGCTGGCGGCTGTGCTTACGCTGGTGATATTCGCCGGTCAGATCACCATGTATGCTTGGATTGCGCTTTTCGGCGCTTTGGCATACGGATTGATCGGTCTGATAGACGATATGATAATAGTTTTAAAAAGGCGCTCGCTGGGATTGAGGCCATGGCAGAAGATTTTCCTTCAGTTTCTGTTCGCCATACTTATCGCGCTGTTTGCGTACAACGATCCCAGCATAGGCGACGGGATATACATACCCATTGCAGACAAAGTATGGCATATGGGCGTGTGGTACATACCGTTTAATGTATTCGTAATACTTGCTCTTACGAACAGTGTAAATCTTACGGACGGTTTGGACGGTTTGGCGGGAAGCGTTACTTTGGTGAACGCAGCGACGTATGTAATCATATTCTTCTCTTTGATAGGAACTTACATCTGGGCGAAAGATCTGATGATATTCGCGGCTGTGCTTGCGGGCGCGATATTGGGATTCCTGCGTTTTAATTCTTATCCTGCGCAGGTTTTCATGGGCGACACGGGTGCGTTTTTCCTTGGAGGGGCGCTCTGCATGCTGTCTATAATATCCAGAATGCAGATATTGATACCTTTTATGGGGCTTATGTATGTGGCGTCCAGCGTTTCCTGCATACTTCAGGTTGGCTATTTTAAGCTTACGCACGGCAAGAGGATTTTCAAGATGGCTCCTCTGCACCACCATTTTGAACTTAAAGGTATGCATGAGACTAAGGTTGTGGCTATGTACACTATCGTATCTGTGATAATGTGCCTGATTGTGCTGTTTGCGCTGACTTTTTAACAGATGTTCGGAAATTTGTGAAAATAAAATTTGAAATTAAAAAAGATAAACAGGTTTATAGATATTTTTATAGAGAGAAGATGTTGAAATATGGCTAATGCGAAGGAAAAAAAAGAGTTTATAGATAGCCTGCGCGGCAGGAGAGTTATGGTAGTAGGAATGGCTAGCAGCGGAATTGCGGCCGGCGCGCTGCTTTTGGAGATAGGCGCCAAGCCTGTGCTGTATGATGCAAAAACGGAGTTTGAGCTGGGAGAGCTTGCGGATAAATGCGAGCTGGCCTTGGGCGGAGATGCAAACGCAGTGGCAGAGAGCTGCGATATGCTGGTGCTCAGCCCCGGCGTACCGACGAGGCTTGACTTCATACAGACGGCGATGAAAAGCGGAAAGCCTGTTATCAGCGAGATAGAGCTGGGCTACATGACGAGCGAAGCGGATTTCGTCTGCATCGGAGGGACGAACGGCAAGACAACTACTACGTCTCTAACAGGCGAGATATTTAAAAACGCGGGGAGAAACACCTTCGTACTGGGTAATATAGGCATTCCGATTACGGAGCATTCTCTTGAGACAAAGCCGGGAGATGTTATAGTAGCAGAAACGGCCGCTCTCCAGCTGGAGACGATAGATAAATTTCATCCGCGTTCGTGCGCCTTGCTGAATATAACAGAAGATCATATGGATAGATTCGGCACTATGGAGTACTACGCACAGTGCAAAGTCCGTATGTTTGAAAATCAGACTCAGGATGATTTCGGCGTACTCAATTATGACGAGCCCGCGACGGCGGCTCAATGCTTCCAGCTGCCGTCCAGGGTGTTGTGGTTCAGCCGAAAGACAGAGGTCGATCAGGGTGCTTTTATAAAAAACGGACGCATAGTATATAAGCAGGACGACAAAGAAATTGACATATGCGCTCCCGAAGAGATATATATTCCGGGGGATCATAATTTGGAAAATGCGCTCGCGGCGGTTTGTCTCGCGGCGTCTATGGGAGTGTCGGCGGATATTATAGCGCACACTCTGCGCACGTTCAAAGGCGTGGAGCACAGAATAGAATTTGTTTGCGAAAGAGACGGAATAAGATTTGTAAACGACTCAAAGGGAACGAACCCGGACGCTACAATAAAAGCAGTCCTCGCGATGAAAACGCCGACGGTGCTGCTGCTGGGCGGATTTGACAAGCACAGCGAGTTTGAGCCGATGTTTGAGGACATGACGGAAAATATTAAAGCAGTTGTACTCATGGGAGAGACAAGACAGAAGCTCTTTGATGCGGCGCAAAAAGCCGGGTTCAAGGGCGACGTCATACTCGCAGACGGCTTTGAGGATGCTGTGGAAAAGGCGACGGAGCGAGCCGAGGCGGGCTATACTGTTCTGCTTTCGCCTGCTTGTGCAAGCTGGGGCATGTTTACTAATTTCGAAGAAAGAGGCAGAGTATTCAAGCAACTGGTGAGCGAAGGGAGATGACAGAGTGAGGGAGAATGTACTGTCCTTCGAAGAACACAGAAACAAAAGGCAGAGGCAGGATCAGGGCAGAGGGAAAGCAAGGGAAGTTAAATACAAAAAGTCTTTCGACTATTCGCTTATTGTGCTTATGGCGATATTGCTGTGCTTTGGTCTGGTCATGGTATTCAGTTCCAGCTACTATACCGCTGAGATTCGCGCGAGCAGCAACCATGATGCGACGTATTATTTTGTAAAACAGCTGATATGCGTAGTGTTGGGCGTGGCGCTTATGATATTCTTTATGTATTTTGATTATCATAAGTTTATACGATTTGTTTCCAAAAAAGGCGTGACGTCCAGATTTTCTAATTTGAAGATATATAGAGTGCTCATGGTTTTGGCGATACTTTCGCTGCTGCTGGTTTTTGTACCCGGAATAGGTACGGAGATAAACGGCTCGCGCAGATGGATAAACATAGGTATAAGCATTCAGCCCTCAGAGATAGTTAAATTTGCACTTATAGTTTTCATGGGATGCAGCATAGGCGCCGATCCGCGAAAGATAAAAAGCTTTAAAAGCGGAGTGCTGCCGTATGTGGTAATACTCATGGTGATATGCGTGCTTCTCTATGTACAGCCTAACTTCAGCGCTATTATGTGTATAGGCGCGCTGGTGATATGTATGCTGATTCTCGGAGGCGCGAGGATGAGCCATATAGGAGTGCTGGTGGGGGCTATGGCTTTGGCGATAGTAGTGCTTATCGCAGCGGAACCATACAGACTTAACAGACTGCTCGGATACACAGGACAGGAATCCCTCTGGCAGGTAGAGCAGGCTCGCCTTTCGATAGCATCGGGCGGCGTTTTCGGTCGCGGTTTGGGAAATAGTATGCAGAAGATGCTGTATCTGCCAATGGGCGAGAGCGACTACATATTTGCCATAATAGTAGAAGAGCTCGGGCTTGTCGGCGGTATAGCGGTGATAGTTCTCTTTGCGCTGATAATATGGCGCGGAGCGCTGGCTGCGGTGCGCGCTCCGGATCTTACGGGAATGCTTATAGCTTCGGGTGTTGTAGCTATGATAGCTATTCAGGTTTTCGTAAATATAGGCGTTGCGACCACATTGCTGCCGTCGACCGGCGTGGTCTTGCCGTTTATAAGCTACGGAGGCTCCAGCGTATTGATGTTTATGGCGATGATAGGTCTGGTGCTGAACATATCACGTCAAGGCAACGCGGCGATTCCGGCGGCCGGAGGCGAAGCGGACGATTTGCGGAGGCTGTACAAAAACTGGGCAGAAGAGCGCAGAAAGGTACAGATTAGATCGGCAAAGCGAGAAAAGCTCACCTCCGCTGAGAAAAGCAAATCCAAGCATGAAAAGACCGTTACGGTATCGTCGTCTGAGGTCAAGGCAGTGCGCAAGCCGCGCAGAGGCGCAGGCAGGGCGCTCGCGCAGCATGGAAGGTCTCAGGAACAAAGGCGCCAAAGCGGCAAACATAGTCCGAGAGACGAATAATAAAAATCAACTGATTTTTAGAATAGTAGAGTAAGCTAAAATAAAGCAGTGCGCATGGCGTGCTGCTTTTAATTGTTTATAACCGTGAACAGATGTCCCCCGCCTCTTTATAGGCGGCGGGTTCCATCTAAGCCTTCAGCAGCGGCGGTGTAATCCGCCGCCAAAGCCGTAAGAGGCTTCGCCTCTCGTTCACTTGTTGAATGACGGGGCGGCGCCCCTTATTGAACCGTGAACAGATGTCCCCCGCCACTATAGGCGGCGGCGCCCTATATTGAAAAACTCTCGACTCCATAATGTATAACAAAATAGAGTCGAGAGCATGATATTGTCATTAGACTATGTTATCCTACGAGCTGATTTGCAGGGTCAGACGACGCTGCTGATGAAGAGCTGTCAGGCTCCGGAGAAGAACTGCTTATGTCAGGATCGGCAGAAGCAGAGGGAGAGCTCTCCGGCGTGGCGGAGGAGCTTGGTTCCGCGGAAGGCGATGCTTCGGGCTCCGGAGAAGGAGAAGCTGAGGCAGAAGCGCCTGCACTGCTGCCCGGAGACGGACTGCTGTATGAAGAAGCGGATGACTGCGCAGTGGCAGAGGGATCGCGATAGACCGCTTCGCCTGTGGATACGTCCAAAGTACCTGAAGTTTTTCCCTGCTTGTTGAGGTTTTCCAGCACAGTTGCAGCCTTGCTCAGCTTGCTGCTGAAGTCGTCGGATTGACCGAGGTTGACTGTTATGCCGTATGTTGTGCTGAGCTTAATACTGTTGGTGTCAGTGAGGTCGATGCCTGTTATTATGTCAGAGAGCGACTGAGCGTCGATCTGTTTGAGAAGATCTTCGAGAATGAGCTTGCGGAAACTGTCAGTCGTTTCGTATTTTTCGCCTAGGTCTGCCTTGCTCAATGTCAGCCCCGTAACGATTGGCAGTGAGCTGCTGGGCTTTGTACTGTCTATCTCTACTATATAACCGTCAGAATCTGTAATAATATACTGGTTATCTGACACGAAGATACATGCTCCGACACGCTCGGTCACAATAAGAGTGACTGTAGAAGGAAAAGTGTACTGCATATCGTTAAAAATCAGATGAGGGTCGCTGTCTATATTTGCAGCAATCTCTTTCTTGTTTAATGAAAAAATGTGATCTCCCGTTTTTATTCCGGATATGGAGATGACGTAATTTGGATCATAGGTTTTGCAGCCGGTGACCGTGAGCGTTTCTACTCTTATGAATTTATAGCCTGTGAAACCTACGAGAGCGAAGAGCGCTATTACGCATAGCACGATCATTGCGGCGCGTTTTGAAATGTGTATATGCTTTTTTTCAGCAGATGCAGGTTTAGAGCCGCTGCGGTTTTTGCCGGAGCCGGACATTCTGCTGTCCCGAATGATGGGGGCTCCGCTTTCTTTGCGCCGCTGTTGAGCTGCGTTTCGTTGTTGAGTTGTGCTTCGCTGCTGTGTTTTGCTGCGCTGATTAGCAGAGGAGGCGCGGCTTGATCCGTTTTGCAGAGGCTGCGCTTTGATTTGTCTGCGCTGAGTCTGACTGCTCCCCGGTTTTCGCTGCTGCGCTCCTGCGTTTTGACTTTGAATGCGGGAGCTGCTTTGCCCGCGCTGAGGTGAAGCCTGAGGACGGCGCTTTTGACTGTCTGAAGAGGTTTGTTTCCGTCTGGGGTCGGAATTGTGCGCCGAGTATTCCGGCGGCATAGTTATGTTTTTATCTCTGGCATTCGGACGCAGAGGCGGAAGAAGGTCCGAATCAGATTCATTCCTTCGTATGCGTGGGGAAGTGTTAGAGTTTTGCACTCTGTTTTTAGAGTTGTTTTTATCTTGTCTCATTCACAAAATCCATCCCAAAATACTTTTTTATCGAGTAGTGAAAATAGTTTTCTCTAAGCATGATAACGGCAACTTGTTTTAGCGTCGTAAGACTGTAATAATCTTATATATCGACTGTCGGCGGAGTTGTCCGTTGGTTAAACTGTAAACCACAGATTCTACTTAGATTATATATTAAAAGCAAGAGAAATAAAAGAAAAAACGGTAAAAAAGTCGATTAATTTACAATGCTATTGCTTATTGCGAGAATTTAGGGTAAAATCAAAATGGTATGTGTAAAACTAACGAAAACAGGAGGTAGTGGGAGCGTCGCTTCCGAAACTGAAATAATGAAGGAAAAATACGAAAACCCATTGATAACGCGATATGCTTCTGATGAGATGGCGCATATATTTTCGGATGAGGTAAAGTTCCGCACGTGGCGTAAGCTTTGGATAGCCTTGGCTGAGGCGGAGAGCGAGCTTGGTCTGCCCATATCCGAGCAGCAATTGGACGAGCTGCGCGCTCATGCAGAGGATATTAATTATGACGTAGCAGAGGAGAGAGAAAAACAGGTTCGCCATGATGTTATGAGCCATGTGTATGCGTATGGAGTGCAGTGTCCTTCTGCTAAAGGAATAATCCACATGGGAGCGACAAGCTGCTATGTCGGAGATAATACAGACATTATGGTTATGGACGAGGCTCTCAAGCTCGTAGAGCTGAAGCTGGCGAATGTTATATCGAAGCTCAGCAGCTTTGCTCTGGAATACAAAGATATGCCGACGCTCGGCTTCACGCATTTCCAGCCGGCTCAGCTTACTACAGTAGGCAAGCGCGCGACGCTTTGGATTCAGGATCTTCTGCTGGATTTGGAAGAACTCAAGCAGGTTCAAAGCTGCATCAGGCTGCGCGGCGTTAAGGGAACGACAGGAACACAGGCCAGCTTCATGACGCTCTTTGAAGGAGACAGCGATAAGGTGGCAGAGCTGGAGCGCAGAGTAGTGGCTAAGCTGGGATATGAAAAGTCATATGCTGTCACGGGGCAGACATATCCGCGTAAATTTGACACAAGAGTTATAAATGTACTCGCTCAGATAGCCTCCAGCGCGTATAAATTCTCAGGTGATATGCGCCTGCTGCAGAATCTGAAAGAGATGGAGGAGCCGTTCGGCGCCAAGCAGATAGGCTCGTCTGCGATGGCATATAAGCGTAATCCGATGCGCAGCGAGAGAATGGCGGCGCTGTCCAGATTCGTGCTCTCTCTTGCGTCCAGCCCGGCTATGACTGCATCTACGCAGTGGTTCGAGCGCACGCTGGACGACTCGGCGAACAAACGTCTCGTAATTCCTCAGGCATTTTTAGCTATAGACGCCGTATTGAATATATTTATGAACGTAACAGACGGCATGGTTGTATATCCAAAGGTTATCGAGTCTCATATCAATGCAGAGCTGCCCTTCATGGCTACAGAGACGCTGCTGATGGAAGCGGTCAAGCTCGGAGGAGACAGACAGGAGCTTCACGAGAAGATACGTCAGTATTCAATGCAGGCCAGCGCGAGAGTAAAGGGAGAGGGTCTGCCCAACAATCTCATAGAGCTGATAAAGGCGGACGATGCATTCCCGATGTCGGACGAGCACATAGATTCAATAATGAAGGCAGAGAATTTTGTGGGAAGAGCGCCCGAGCAGGTTGAAATATTTGTGCGCGACGTTGTCACCCCTGTCTTAGCTCAATATGGAGATAAGCTGAGCATGACAGGCGAGGTCAAGGTCTGACAAGCATGGGGAAAGAAAAAGTCAAGATCGAAAGACCTCCTCTCACTCCGCGGCATTTCGTCATGGGCGTGCAGCACGTGTTCGCTATGTTTGGAGCTACTGTACTCGTTCCGTCCATTGTGGGTACGAATCCCTCCGTTGCCCTTCTCTGCGCGGGTATAGGAACATTGATATTCCATCTTTGTACCAAAGGCATAGTTCCCGTTTTTCTGGGCTCCAGCTTTGCGTTTATCACTGCGCTGCAAGCCGTAATATTTACGCAGCAGGATATTCCCAAGGCGCAGGGCGGGATAATCTTCGCAGGATTGATATACGTGATTCTTGCGCTTCTCGTAAAGCTGATAGGCGCAGAGCGAATAAAGAAGCTGTTTCCTCCCGTTGTGACAGGGCCGATAATAGTAGTCATCGGCTTGAGTCTGGCTCCGAGCGCGATTACTAACGCCTCGGCTTGCTGGCCGATTGCATTGATAGTGCTGGCGGTGGTCATAGTGTTTATGTGCTTTGTGCGCGGGTTTCTCAACCTCCTGCCTGTGCTTATGGGGCTTGTGGCAGGATATGTGCTCTGTCTGATTTGCGACGCTGCGGGATTGTCCGAGGCTGCCGGCTGGGGGCAACTGGTTAATCTGCAAACTGTAGCTGATTCAGGGTGGTTCATATCTTTGGATTCATTCTCACTGCCTGTATTTGACTTGAGCAGTATAGTGCTTATTGCTCCTATAGCTATAGTTACGTTCATGGAGCACATAGGCGATGTAGTTACTAACGGCGCGGTGGTAGGGAAGAACTTCCTTGAGAATCCGGGTCTTCATAGGACACTGCTGGGAGATGGTCTCGCTACGATGTTTGCAGGGCTCATCGGCGGTCCGCCAAACACCACCTATGGCGAGAATACAAGCGTCCTTGCTGTCACAGGTGCGTACGATCCGAGAATACTCAGAATCGCTGCTGTTTTTGCTGTTATAATGGGTATGATCGGAAAGTTTGGCGCAGTGCTGCAAAGTATACCTACGCCCGTTCTCGGCGGAATCAGCTTTATACTTTACGGAATGATAGCAAGCATAGGTCTTCGTTCGCTCGTAACGTCCAAGACGGACTTTACTCAGAGCCGCAATCTGGTTATAGTTGCCGTAATATTGGTTACAGGATTGGGACTTTCCAGCGTTTCGCTGAAGCCTCTGTTCGAGCTTTTTGGCGCAGGCGATACGGAAATCGCAAACAACCTTGTGCTTTCAGGTCAGTTTGTGGCGACGTTAGCAGGCGTACTGCTTAATGCGATATTACCCGACACTTTATTCAAAACTACTAAAAAAGAAAAAAAGGCTTTGGAAGAGAGCAAAAAATAAGAAACAGAAACTCCCGAACGCATGAGAAGCGGTCGGGAGCTTTTCTGTCTATGAAGTCTGTCATATATGCTTATTATGCCCAGGAAAAATTGCCTGCTCCTATTTCAAAATGGTACTTTACAATTCCGAGATCTATTTTAGAGTAAAAGCCTCCTGTGGCTCTGGCGGACACCTTGCCTTCCGGAGTCAGAATAAATTCAAATTTCTGCTGGTGCATCGCCGTGGGAGCGAGAAGGGCGCATTCTACGCCTTTCAGAAACCAATCCGGCATGTCGCCTTTGACGCTCGAGACCTGTTCCACCGTTTTCGTTTTGGCATGACCTTCGCCCTGTGTAGAGCCGTAGCCCAGGGAGATAACGCAGACGAGTTTTTCACCTTTATTTATCTTGTGCTTGCTTTTGCCTTTGCTGTAGGTCATTGCAACCCAGCATGTGTTAAGACCGAGCTGCTGAGCGCGGAGCACGAGCTTTTCGCCGTAATAGCCTGCTTTTTCCTGTAAATCGGGAGATTTGCGCCCGACGAGAGCTATATAATTTTTTACTCCGCTGAATTTGCCGTAATGCGCCATCATTCCGCTGAAAGCTTCCGGTTCATCTGTGATGAGCTGTATGTTAAGTCCGCTTTCTTTGTTGCATTGAGCGGTCAAAGCCTGAAGCTCGTCCAGAGCCTGCGGGTCTATTTTTTTGTCTGTGTAGCTTCTGACTGAGTGACGATTTTTCATAGCCTGCATTATATCCAAATCAGTATCCTCCATTCCAATCTTCTTTTTCTTCTTGTAAATATCCGTTTTTCTGAGCTTGTTCTATTGCTTGGCAGATATGAGTAATCAGGTCGCGCAGCTTAGTCCATTCCGATAGGCTGGTGTCCATGTAGTAAAAATTCATAGTGCCGCATCGGCGCAGAGTTATTATTTTTGCATCACGCAGAATTTTTAGATGATGAGAAACAGCAGGACGCGAAAGATGTGTTTTTGCTGTTATCTCGCCCACGCGCAGACCTGCGTTATCGCTTTCCAGCAACGCAGTTACAATGAGCTGTCTGGTCTCGCTGCCCATGGCGTTGATGAGTCCGCGGCATTCGTTCAGCTCCTGTACGAGAGCGAGTCTGCTTTTCAGGCAGTCGTCCATTAAATATCTCCTTTAGTTCGTTTTCTTGAACCATTATAGCATAAAACACAACTTTAAGAGCATTGGGAAAGAAAATACATACCAAAGCTCAGTGTGTTGTGTTAAAATTATATATAATGCAGGCTGCAATAAGGGAGAAGATTATGCAGAATATTTCAAATTTAGATACTGTGAGATTTGACGATAAAAAACAGGCGATAGTTATAATAGATCAGACGAAGCTGCCGGGTGAGCTGGAAATGCTGGAGCTGCGGGAGCAGGCCGATATAATAGATGCGATATATCATTTGAAAGTGCGCGGCGCTCCTGCGATAGGCGTGGCCGCCGCTTACGGTGCGTATCTTGCGGCTATAGACTGTGAGAATTTCGACGAGGCGGCGGATGCGCTGATAGCCGCGAGACCGACTGCGGTGAACTTATCGTGGGCTGTGGAGCAGATGAGCTCCGTGGTGAAGGAGAATAAAACCTTGCCAAAGAGCGAATTGGCAGCAAAGCTCAAGATAAAGGCAGACGGAATATATCAGGCAGAGATAGACGCGAGCAGAGCCATAGGCGAGTATGCGCTGACTCTTTTAAAAGACGGCTGTGGAATATTGACGCACTGCAACGCAGGTCAGTTGGCGACTGTGCGGTATGGAACGGCGCTCGCGCCGCTGCATATAGGAAAAGAGCGGGGCATGAACTTCAGAGTTTTTACTGATGAGACGAGACCGCTGCTCCAGGGGGCGCGGCTCTCTGCGTTTGAACTCTGCGCAGATGCAATAGATACTACGGTTATATGCGACAATATGGCGGCGAGTGTGATGAGCAAGGGCTGGGTGGATGCTGTGCTCGTCGGAGCAGACAGAATAGCGGCGAACGGAGATTGCTGCAACAAAGTAGGGACTATGGGAGTGGCGATAATGGCGAAGCATTTCGGCATTCCGTTCTATGTGCTTGCGCCTACGTCTACGGTGGACATGTCTATATCCTCCGGCGAAGAGATAGTTATAGAGCAGCGCAGAGCGGAGGAAGTGACGGATATGTGGTATGAGAAGAAGATGGCGCCCGAAGGCGTTAAGGTCTACAATCCCGCGTTTGACGTAACTCCGGCTGAACTGGTGTCCGCTATAATAACAGAACGCGGGATAATAAACGCGCCGTATAAAGACAGCCTGCGCGAAATGATGAAGGAGGCGGACTGAGATGTTTGTAAGCGACAGCGAGGCCAGACGCAGAATTATAGATATAGGTCAGATGATGTACGACAGAGGCTTTGTCGCGGCAAATGACGGAAATATCAGCGTTCGTACAGGTGAGAATGAGTTCTGGACGACGCCGACCTTAGTTTCAAAGGGCGGCCTCAGAGAGGATATGCTGGTTAAAATGACGCTTTTCGGAGAGCGGTTGGAAGGAACTCTAAAACCGTCGTCAGAGGTTAAGCTTCATATGCGCGTCTATATGCTCAATAATGTCGTCGGCAGCGTGGTTCATGCTCATCCGCCGTATGCGACAGCATTTGCAATAGCGAACATGCCAATAATGTCGCGCAGCTATCCTGAATTTATGGTCAATATAGGAGATGTTCCCGTGGCCGCGTATTCGGCTCCGGGGAGCGAGGGCGTGGCGCGCTCGATAGAGCCTTTTGTCAATACGCATAATGCCGTGCTGCTGGCGAACCACGGCGCGGTGACGTGGGCGGATACAGCGGAGATGGCGTGGTTTAGGATGGAGTCGCTGGAGCACTATGCTAAAATAATGGCAATAGGAGCGTCGCTTCCCGTGCCGCCCAGGGAGCTGACGCATGAGGAGCAGCGTGAGGTGGTGAGCATTCGGAACGGTCTGGGTATTAAAGCAGGGCTGGATATAGAATAAAATCAAATTTTTAGCATATCTTTTTTATTTTTCTCTCTTTGCTTTTTTAATTCTATTATCTTTATATCATATTTTTTAATACGAGTATGAGATGAAGATGAAGATAACTTCTTGGCATAAAAAAACCTCCTATGGCGCTTTCTTTAAATCTGCCATAGGAGGGTTCTTTTTCCAGTGTCCGTTTTTTAACGGACTCGTTCATTCGATAATCCGGTCTTTGTTCGTCATCCCTCGTCGCGCTTGCCGATTTGCTCTTGTGTCAGGTGCTTCTGCATTTCGTCCCAGGCTTCGTTTGTCAAATCGAGAGTTTTGAGATTGAACGCGATACGCGAGCCGTCTATGTTGCGCATTACTATGTATGTGTTAATATCGCGGTACGCTGCGATGGTATATTCGCCAAGCTCGTTGTTGTTGTATATGCCGTTTATGGTGTCTTTGGTGTCCGTTCCGAAGCTCATCATGCCGGTGTCGAAGTCGTCTGTGAGATATGCTTCGTATACGTCCTCGTAGTTCCATGTTTCGCTGACGAAAAGACCTGTCATGCTGAATTTTGTCTCGGCGAAAGATATTCTGACGTTGCCGAGCAGAAAATAACAAAAGCATATAATTACGATAAGCGCGCCGAAAATTATGCCGCCCATTTTGAGCATTTTTATGGTCTTTTTGTTCTGTGCCGTGTTGATTATTACCGTCTTTTGTTTGTTGTTTGCCATTAGTTGTCCTACCTGATGAATTTATTTGCTTTGCCCTTTTCAAAGAGCAGTTTTGCGTCCTTTTTATTGGCCGCTATTATTAAATGCTGTCCCTCGCTGAATACGTGATCTGCGGAGGTCATAGGTGTGATTTTGTCGGCTGATTTATAGCCTATAATGTTTACGTTGTATTTAGAGCGCACGTTTACATCGCCTATTTTGTGCCCGACCCATGCTTTGGGAGTTTCGATTTCGAATATTGCGTATTCCGGGGTCAGCTCGATATAGTCGAATGCGTTGTACGCGCTGTATTTGACCGCTGCGCGCTGAGCCATATCTCTCTCGGGGTATATTACATCATCTGCGCCGTTGCGCAGGAGGAATTTAGCCTGGATATCCCTGCCTGCTCTGGAGACTACTTTCGCGGCGCCCATTTCTTTTAGCAGAGAAGTTATTTCCAGAGAAGCCTGAAAGTTATTCGAAATACATACAAAGCAGACGTCGAAGTTGTTTATACCAAGAGATTTCAGAACGGCTTCATCCATGCAGTCGCCTATCTGAGCGGCGGTGACTATCGAAATGAGATCTTTTACCGGTTCTTCTTTAATATCTACGACCATGACGTCGTTGCCAAGCTTAGTCAATTCTTTAGCAAGATGCTTGCCGAATCTGCCCAAGCCAATGACCAACATGGATTTCATCTGTGGTTGAGCCCTCCTTTTTTATCCTATCGAGATTTTTTCTTCGGGTTTTTTTA
>UQXU01000017.1 GCA_900545085.1 uncultured Eubacteriales bacterium | reverse complement strand
GGTAGTTGGCGTTGCAAATGTAATACCGGGCGTGAGCGGAGGTACGATGGCAGTATCTATGGGTGTTTATGACGAACTCATGGAGTCTCTTTCGTCTAAATGGAAAAAGCATATATACTTCCTGATAACCTTGGCTGTAGGCGCGGTGGCAGGAATACTTGTATTCAGCAATCTGGCGACTCATTTGGTGACGAAATACCCAATGCAGACGGGATTTGCTTTTATAGGGTTGGTCATAGGATCAATTCCGATGGTGTACAAACGCGGAACTATTATAGATGGAGAGAGGAAGAAAATAACGCCGTCAAGTATAGTTTGGTTTTTTGTAGGACTGGCTGTTATGATAATAATGCTCATATTCTCGAAACAGAATATACAAAATGAAGTAATAGCTTCTATAAACGGATGGCAGTTCCTGAGATATGTAATAAGCCTTGCTGTGGCGGCGTTTGCTATGATAATCCCCGGGATAAGCGGCTCGCTGGTGCTCGTTATACTCGGACTGTACGAGACGGTGATTACAGGAGTGGCTCAGCTGAATGTAATGCTGCTGATACCGACTCTTATGGGAGTGATAATCGGCCTGTGCCTCGGAGTGAATTTGGTTAGATGGCTGTTAGGGACTCACACGCAAAAGACATATATGGCAATTCTCGGCCTCATGATAGGATCTATATTGACTATATATCCGGGATTCGAGTTTAACCTGACAGGTATAATAAGCATACTTGTCATGCTGGCGTGCGGAGTTATTTCATATCTTTTTGCTCGGACGGATAAATAGAAGGCGGGTATTTACAACTAACATATTGATAATTATTGCTCAATTTGTATTAAAGATGCGCAAATATGATAAATACATGTGAATAAATTATCAAAATAACATTTGACTTACTGGGAAGTGTGTGATATAATTAACAAGGATTGTAAATTTAAGTATTAAATATACACATATGGAGAATGACTTTCGATTTTTAAAATAATGTCTTTGCCAATGTAAAAATTCAGTTATTTTCTGGAAAATTTGCAAAAATATGTGGCGGGGAATGACGAAAAAAATTGTTATTTTATTCATACATAATATTGCAATATGAATATAAGTGTGTTATATTTATAACAGAGTTTAGAAAATCGGCACAAAAGTTGGTGAAAATCCGCACAAGGTGTGCATAGAATCAGACCTGTACAGCAGCTATATGGCGTCATATATAAATTTATATGGCACGGAAGGCGTAGATGCTTGTGTGTTAGTTGATGATATGGTAAAATATGGCAAGAACAAGTATTACAACAACATATTGCAAAACACAAAAGTGCGAATCGTACAGGAAGTGATTCTCGAGATGAAAGAAGCGCTGCGACGGCGGCGACGAATCGACGGCTACGAGGAGGCTAATGCTTTTTCGTTTATAGTTTCCATAAGAATCAAAGAGTGGTCTTGAACGGCGCTTATTATAGACAGAGCGCTGCAAAAAAAGACAGTCGGCTTTTTGATAGTTGGTAATAACAGTATTATTTAGGAGGAACAGTATGGACTTCGTACTCAGCAAAGAACACCAAATGCTTCGTACACTCTATCGCGACTTCGCTGAACAGCAGGTTAAGGATCTCGCGCATGAACTGGACGAAGAAGAGCGCTTCCCGGATGAAACGGTAGCGAAAATGGCAAAATATGGCTTCCTCGGCATTCCTTTCCCGAAGGAATACGGCGGTCAGGGCTGTGATACTCTCGCATATGCTATGTGCGTGGAGGAACTGGCTAAAGTTTGCGCTACAACAGCGGTTATAGTTTCTGCGCACACATCCCTCTGCTGCAACCCGATTAAGCAGTTTGGTACGGCAGCTCAGAAGGAAAAATACCTCGTTCCGCTGGCAAAGGGCGAGAAACTCGGCGCTTTCGGTCTGACAGAGCCCAACGCTGGTACGGATGCTTCCGGTCAGCAGACCAAGGCAGTCCTCGACGGTGATGAATGGGTTATCAACGGCACGAAAGTGTTCATTACAAACGGCGGAAAAGCTGACATATATGTTATTTTCGCTATGACAGATAAATCTAAGGGCAACAAAGGTATCTCCGCATTTATCGTTGAAGCAGACACTCCCGGATTCAGCATCGGTACTATCGAGCATAAGATGGGTATACGCGGTTCTTCTACAACAGAGCTGGTATTCGAGGATATGAGAATCCCGAAAGAAAACCTGCTCGGCAAAGAAGGCAAGGGCTTCAACATCGCAATGAACACTCTGGACGGCGGCCGTATCGGTATCGCAGCTCAGGCTCTGGGTATTGCAGAAGGCGCTCTTGAAGAGACGATTAAGTATGTCAAGGAAAGAAAGCAGTTTGGCAAGCCCATCGCAGCTTTCCAGAATACACAGTTCGTACTCGCTGACCTGAAGGCTAGATGCGATGCAGCTCAGCTTCTCGTATACCGCGCTGCAATGGCTAAGGATACGAAAGAAAGATTCGGTATGGAATCTGCTATGGCTAAGCTCTACGCTGCAGAGACAGCTATGTATGTAACAACAAAGTGCGTCCAGCTGCACGGCGGTTATGGCTACATCAGAGAGTATCCGCTTGAGCGCATGATGCGCGACGCTAAGATCACAGAGATCTACGAAGGTACAAGCGAAGTCCAGCGCATGGTAATCGCTAACAATCTTCTCAAATAAGAGACGGAGGGAAAACTAGTGAAAGTTGTAGTTTGCATTAAGCAAGTTCCTGATACAAACGAAGTTAAGATCGATCCGGTAACTAAAACACTGATAAGAGACGGCGTTCCGTCTATCATAAACCCGGACGATAAGGCAGGTCTGGAAGCTGCTCTGCGTCTGAAAGACCAGTACGGCGCTCATGTTACAGTAGTATCCATGGGACCGCCTCAGGCAGACCTCGCTCTTCGCGAAGCTCTCGCTATGGGCGCTGACGAAGCTGTTCTGCTCTCCAGCCGTGCGTTTGGCGGCGCTGATACATGGGCGACATCTTCTACAATTGCAGCAGCAATTAAGAATCTCGAGTACGATCTGATCATCACAGGCCGTCAGGCTATCGATGGCGATACGGCTCAGGTTGGTCCGCAGATAGCTGAGCATCTCGGTCTCGTCTGCATCTCTTACACAGAGAGCATCGAGGTTCAGGGCGACAGCCTCATCGTTAAGAGAAAGTATGACGATGGTTATCATATGCTCAAGGTTAAGATGCCTTGCCTGCTGACAGCTCTCGCTGAGCTGAACGATCCTCGTTATATGACTCCCGGCGGCGTATTCGACGCTTACAAAGTTGATATTCCCGTTTGGTCTGAGAAAGATATCCCGATTGACGAGTCCAACCTCGGTCTGAAGGGTTCTCCTACAAAGGTGTTTAAGTCCTTCACGAAAGCTCTCAAGGGTCAGGGCGAACAGGTTCAGCTGGATCCCCAGGAATCGGCTAACTACATTGTAGAGAAGCTGATTGCTAAGCACATTATTTGACGGAAAGTGGTGACATAGATGAATATTCAGGATTATAAAGGCGTAATGGTCTTTGTTCAGCAGGTTGACAATGTTGTCACAGGCGTATCTTACGAGCTTATCGGCGAAGGTACAAAGCTGGCAAAGGATCTTGATACAGATGTAACAGCAGTTATCCTTGGCTATCAGATTCCGGATGACGTTATAGAGAGTCTCGGTCGTTACGGTGCCGATAAGGTTATCGTAGTTGACAAGGAAGAACTCAAGACATATATGACAGAGCCTTATACACATGTGCTCGTAAATGTTGTTAATGAATACAAGCCTGATGTAATGCTGTTCGGCGCTACATCCATAGGTCGTGACCTGGCTCCCAGAGTATCTGCAAGAGTACATACAGGTCTGACGGCAGACTGCACGAAGCTTGATATTCTCGACATGGCTCCGGCTGATGATTACGGCAAGCTGCTGCACATGACACGTCCTGCTTTCGGCGGCAACATCATGGCTACAATCAGAATCCCCTTCTTCCGTCCCCAGATGGCTACAGTACGCCCGGGCGTTATGAAGAAGCTGACTCCCGCTGAGAAGTCTGCGGCTGAGGTTTCTAAGATTGACGTTGAGATTCCCGCTTCGGCAATGAACGTAGAAATCCTCGAGGTTGTGAAGCACGTTTCCGATACACTGGATGTTCTCGATGCTAAGATCCTCGTTTCCGGCGGTCGTGGTATGGGCGGTCCCGAGAACTTCAAGATTCTCGAAGAGCTGGCTGCTGAGCTGCCTCACGCTACGACATCCTCCTCTCGTGCTGCTGTAGACGCAGGTTGGATGCCTAAAGAGAAGCAGGTTGGTCAGACAGGTAAGACTGTACGTCCCGACCTATATATCGCTTGCGGTATCTCCGGTGCAATTCAGCATCTCGCCGGTATGGAAAACTCCGAAGTCATCGTTGCTATCAACAAGGACGAGTCCGCTCCTATCTTCCAGGTTGCTGACTACGGCGTTGTAGGCGACCTCTTCAAGATCGTTCCTCTCCTCACAGAAGCAGTAAAAGCTGCTAAGAAGGCAAACGAAGCTAAGTAATATTAAAACATAAATTAACGACACCCTGCCAATGAATGCGGCAGGGTGTTTTCTATACAAAATATTGTAAATTAGTGGAAATAAAGAAAAAGTACGCATATCGGTTGCAATTTTGCTACAAATTTGTTATTATAATACAGTCGGAGTTTGAGAGAAATATGAAATGATTCTCTCGGATTTATAACTGCTTTAAGATGTACTAAGTATTAATATTTATAAGTAAATTGTAAGGCGGACTGGCATATAGAATAGTATATAGTTTCATTCAATGATACCATAAATTTTTTTTGAAAAAGAGCTGTTTTTTATCAAAAAAGGGTTGATTTTTTCTAAAAAAGTGGTATTATTGCAATGGGAGATAGATAACGATGTTGTGATGAAATAGCTTGAATTTATGGCCGGCAGGAATTTGGGCGTTTAGGTCACGCAATGATGTTACATAATCGGCACTCAATATCGGCAATGACGTGCCGGAAGAAACTTTGTATAAAATAATGTTAAACATTTCTTGATAAAAAGGAGAATTGCAACAATGAAAAAGACAGTATACTTGCTCGGCGCTTGCAGAACAGCAATTGGCAGCTTCGGCGGCTCTCTGAAGAGCGTAAAGGCAGCAGACCTCGGTGCTACAGTTATTAAGGGTGCGCTGGAGCGCGCAGGCGTAGACGCTAAGGACGTAGACGAAGTAGTTATGGGTAACGTACTCCAGGCTGGTCAGGGTCAGAGCCCCGCTCGTCAGATGGCCATCAAGGCTGGTATTCCGGTTGAGATTCCTGCAACAACAATCAATAAGGTTTGCGGTTCTTCTCTCCATGCAGTATCTCTGGCTTACAGATACATCCTTGCAGGCGAAGCTGAGTGCGTAGTAGCAGGCGGCGCTGAGAGCATGAGCAACGCTCCCTATGCAATTCCGACAGCTCGTTGGGGCGCTAGAATGAACAACAACAAGATTATCGACACAATGGTAAACGATGGTCTGTGGGAAGCATTCAATGATTATCACATGGGCGTTACAGCTGAGAACGTAGCAGCTGAGTATGGCATCACAAGAGAAATGCAGGATGAATTTGCAGTTAAGTCTCAGCAGAAGGCAGAGGCAGCTGTAAAGAGCGGCGCATTCAAGGATGAGATCGTTCCCGTTGTTATCCCCCAGAGAAAGGGCGATCCGGTTGTATTCGACACAGACGAGTATCCGAAGTTCGGCGCTTCTCTCGAGAAGATGGCTAAGCTGAAGCCCGCTTTCATAAAGGACGGCACAGTTACAGCAGCTAACGCTTCCGGTATCAACGACGGCGCAGCTTGCGTAATCGTAGCTTCTGAGGATTTCGTAAAGGCTCACAACCTCAAGCCCATGGCTAAGATCGTAGCTACAGGTTCTAAGGGTGTTGATCCTAAGGTAATGGGTCTCGGTCCGATCCCCTCCGTTAAGGATGCATATGCTAAGTCCGGTCTGACATCTGCTGACATCGACATCTTCGAAGCTAACGAAGCTTTCGCAGCTCAGGCTATCGAAGTTGGTAAGGAACTTGAGATTCCCGCAGAGAAGCTGAATCCGAAGGGCGGCGCAATCGCACTTGGTCACCCCATCGGCGGTTCTGGCTGCAGAATCCTCGTTACACTGCTCCATGAGCTGGCAGCTGGTCAGAAGGGTGTTGCTACACTTTGCATCGGCGGCGGCATGGGCGAAGCTGTTATCGTAGAGAAGCTTTAATTTAAAAGATAAAATAGTACCTTAAAGTAATGTATATGATGCGCGGCGTAAGTTACTCGTCGCGCTCATATTAAGACATCATTAATGTCTGAGGAGGTTTACATGGAGTTCGTAAAATACACCCAAGAGGGATATGTAGGAACGATCACGATAAACCGTGAGAAGGAACTCAACGCGCTGAATAACCAGGTTCTTGATGATCTGAACGAATGCTTGGATAATATCGACCTGGATACAGTTAGGTGCGTTATAATTACAGGTGCGGGGAAGAAGTCTTTCGTAGCTGGCGCTGATATAGCATACATGCGCGGTCTGAGCAAAGAGGAAGGCGCGAAGTTTGCTAAGAAGGGCAATGATGTTTTTCTTAAGGTTGAATCCTTCCCAATACCTACAATTGCGGCTGTCAATGGTTTTGCACTGGGTGGCGGATGCGAATTGAGCATGGCTTGCGATATGCGCTATGCGGCTGATAACGCGTTGTTTGGTCAACCGGAGACAGGTCTCGGTATTACTCCCGGTTTCGGCGGTACGCAGCGTCTCGCTCGTATAGTCGGAGCTAGTAAGGCGAAAGAGATGATCTTCACAGCTAAGAAGATTACCGCAGAAGAAGCGCTGGATATCGGACTGGTGGATGTTGTAGTTCCCAGAGAGTCTCTTATGGAAAAATGCAACGAGCTGGCTCACCGCATTGCTAAGAATGCGCCTATAGCTGTTCGCGCTAGTAAGAGAGCTATCAATGAGGGACTTCAGGTTGATATCGAGCAGGGAGCTGCTATCGAAGAAAAGATGTTCGGCTCTTGCTTTGAGACTGTAGATGTTACAAACGCTATGACGGCTTTTGTCGAGAAGAGAAAACCCGAACCGTTTGTAAATAAATAAATTATTTTTTAAAGATTAAAACAAAATTTTGGAGGATATTATAATGAAAGTTGGCGTACTCGGAACAGGTACAATGGGCGCTGGTATCGTACAGACATTCGCTCAGGCAGGTCACGAAGTTCTGATGAGAAGCAGACATCAGGCTACTCTGGATAAGGCAAATGCTATCATCGAAAAGAACCTTTCCAAGGCTGTTGCTAAAGGCAGAATGACTGAAGATGAAAAGGCTGCTATCCAGTCTCGCGTCACAATGACAACAGATATCGAGAAGTTTGCAGACAGAGAGTTCATCGTAGAGACAATCGCAGAGAACATCGAGTTCAAGCGCGCTCTGTTCACAGATCTGGATCGCATCTGCGCTCCCGAAGTTATCTTTGCTACAAACACATCTTCTCTGTCTATCACAGAGATAGCTGCTTTCACAAAGAGATCTGACAAGGTTTGCGGTATGCACTTCTTCAATCCCGTTCCCGCTATGAAGCTGGTTGAGGTTATCAAGGGTCAGCAGACAAGCGAAGAGACAGCTGCTTACATCACAGAGCTTTCTAAGGCTCTTGGCAAGACTCCCGTTGACATCGCTGAGGGTCCCGGCTTTGTTGTTAACAGAATCCTCATTCCTATGATCAACGAAGGTATCGGCATCTATGCTGAAGGTCTGGCTTCCGCAGCTGACATCGACACAGCTATGAAGCTCGGCGCTAACCATCCCATGGGACCGCTCGCTCTGGGCGACCTGATTGGTCTGGATGTTTGCCTGGCTATCATGGATGTTATGTATTCTGAGACAGGCGATCCCAAGTATCGTCCTCACACACTGCTGAAGAAGATGGTTCGTGCTGGACAGCTCGGTATGAAGAGCGGCAAGGGCTTCTTCGATTACACAAAGAAGTAATTAATAGAGTTTAAATATTTGGGTGTGGTCTAACAGACTAGAAGAGCTCCTCGGGCGCAAGCTTGAGGGGCTTTTCGTATGTAATTAAATTTGACATGGATATTAAAAAGTAATATAATTTAACATAGAACTGAGTTAGTGAGATATAACTCGCGCAGTTTGGGTAAGCATTAAACGTCGGGCGTTAGAATTAAAATTCTGAATTCTGAGTGCTGTAGTTTTTTGGAAAAGGAGTAGGTTTTATGTATAGAATAACTGTAAATGTGGATGGCATGGCATGCGGAATGTGCGAGGCTCATGTTAATGATGCAGTGCGCAAAGCTTTTGATGTTAAGAAGGTATCATCTTCGCACAGTAAAAAACAGACCGTGATAGTAACTGAGGATGATATAAATGAGGAACGACTCGCAGATGTGATAAAAGAGGCGGGCTATACATTTGTTTCCGCTGAGAAAGAAGCATATAAAAAGAAAGGTCTTTTCTCCAGAAAATAAAGTATATGTGTTATGTGTAATGTAAAAACGGCTCTGCATATGCAGAGCCGTTTTTATATGTTTTCAATAGTAAAATCTAATCCAAAAAGTCTGATACGCGCCCTAATTTAAAATGGCTTGTAAGGTATTCAATGGATTGTTCTAATGCGCCTAAATCTACATCTTTAAAGTGAATGAGAATTATGGAATCTTCACTAGTCTTAGAAGTGATTACATCGGCAAAATCTGAGCTTGTCCTGCTGGCAGCCTCAGTGAAAGGATCGACGCTCCAATATATTGAACGATAGCCTTTCTCTTTTAGCACAGCCTGGATAGTATCGACAGATTGACCGGCGCCGTACGGAAGTCTTAAAATGGCGGGAATCTGATAATCATCGCCCAGAATCTGATGCGCTAATGTTTCCCACTCCTCTATATCGCTTCTTAAATAATCTGCGCCTTTTTGCAGCATATTTTCATGGTGCATAGAGTGCCATGCTACTTCGTGCCCTTCGGAAATGGCACGCTGCCAAATTTCAGGAGCGGCTTTGAGATAGTCGCCGCATACGAAGAATGTGCATTTGACGTCATGCTGCTTAAAAATATCTAAAGCTTTTTCGACGTTAGCAGCCGGCGTTCCATCATCCATAGTAAGGCAAACCATAGAGCCGTCTGTGTTAAATACACTTTTATCTACAAAAGTTATAGGTTCTCCTCTTTTAATATTGAGAGAAAGCTCTTTTGTCGTACCATTCTTGTCAGATACTGAAATAGCGATCATATTATCACCGCGCGAGAGCCTATGATTGCCTTCGCCGGAGTTTACGGTGACACCTTGCGGCGTTTCGACTTTGACTTCACCAAAATCAGCGGTTTTGCCTAAGTCGATTACTGCAGAATCAGAATCTTCGTCTAGAACGACGTCTTGTCCGTTTACGCTGAGAGAAGTAATAAACTGAGTAGGTTTGATATTATCAATTGCCGCGCCGATCGGTGTTCCGGTTGAAAGAGTTTCTGAAGGCTGCGCGGAAGGTATGGCGCTTGGCGATTCAGTTTCCTGAGCCTGTGTTGATGCACTGCTTGGCGATTCAGTCGGCGGCGATGACTGTGAGGGATTATCTGCCGCCTGAGATGTCCTGTCAATATTGCTGAATATTAGTGCAAACACGGCAGCGACAGCTAAGACAATCAGGATTATCGCTGCTATCAGATATCGTTTGTTTCTTTTCTTGCGTGCGAACGATCCGGGTCTGGAGTGACGTCCTTGTTTGTAATGTTTGCTGCTCAATAGACATACTTCCTTTCAGTTTTTCCTATGTTTTAAAACCACACTTATTATAACACAGAATGCCGAATTTTCAAGTATAATTAGTAAACTTATACTTTGATTTCGATTTTTGTAAATATTTTAAGTAATTTGGCATATTTAAATAGTATATATTTACTTTGGGAGGTGTCTATGAGTTTAGTAGAATTACTGCGCTGCATATTTTTTTCCGGATATCTTCGCACAGGGATGGGGACGTTCCCTCGGCCGCTTAGTCCTTCGCGGGAGAAGGAGTGCATAACCCGAATGCTGGAGGGTGACGAAAAAGCGAAAGACACTTTAATAGAGCATAATTTGAGATTGGTAGCGCACATAGCTAAAAAATATTCGCAGGCAGGTGAGCAGGATGATATAATATCAATAGGAACGATAGGGCTGATTAAAGGGGTAAACAGCTTCAATCCTGAGAAGAATGTTCAGCTCGCCACTTATATTTCACGGTGCGTAGAAAATGCAATACACACATTGCAAAAGCTGAGTACAATAAACTCAAAGAGCCGGCAGAGCTGCGGATGCAATTATTATTTGCAAACTGAGGACAAGCTGTGGCGCTGATATTTCAAAACCCGACGAAGCATGAAGTATAGAAATGCATGATATATTGATTATATCAGCGTAGATTATACAGTTGGCGGAAAAGTAAAACACCCCGCTTATTAGACAGCATATCATACCGTCTAACAAATGGGATGCAGTACAGATTCAGCTGCTGCGCAGCCGGTATATTGACAGACCTTTGACTGGCAAAACTGAGCGGATATATCGCTTTTTGTCCGGCTGCAGTTGTTGCTTATAATCTATACTATTTGAAAGACTTTTCGTATATCGCAGCGCATTCCTGGTCAGAAAGAGGAACTCTGTCGCACATAAAAAGCCCGCCCATAGTTTCACGCGCGTTCTTCGCCATGCTCATGAATTCGCTGCTTTGTATTCCGTATTCAGACATTTTAAGATCGTCTACAGCGCATTCCTTTTGGAGCTGAGTGAGCGCGGTGATGAAATCCATAGGCTTGTCAGCGTCCTTTAGACCAAGAGCATGTGCCATGCGGATGAAGCGTTCGGGGCAGACGTTTTTGTTTATGAAGTGAGTGTAATACTCTTTTGAGATCATAATCAGCCCTGCGCCGTGTGGAAGCTCTTGGTGGTAAGCGCTCATAGCGTGCTCCATAGAATGTTCGCTCGTGCATCCGCTGATTGTCATGACTACTCCGGAAAGTGTGTTTGCAAACGCGACGTGCTCGCGAGCCTCCAGGTCGCTGCCGTCTTTTACTGCACGCGCCAGATATTTGCCTATATTTTCAATAGCACTCAGAGCATACATATCGCTCATGAGATTTGCAGCGGAAGAAATGTAGCATTCGACACTGTGGAAAAGAGCGTCAAAGCCCTGATAAGCCGTAAATTTAGAGGGAACGGATAGCATAAGCTCTGGGTCTACGATTGCAATTTTCGGGAAAAGTGAGTCATAACCGCCGAAGCCTATTTTTTCATTAGTCACTTCATTAGAAATTACGCCCCACTGATCAACTTCGCTGCCCGTACCGGCTGTGGTGGTAATTGCGATTAGAGGCAGGGGAGCGTTAACGAGAGGCTTTCCGCCGCCTGTACCTCCGCTAATGTAGTCCCAAATGTCGCCGTCGTTGGTTGCCATAGCTGCTATGCCTTTGGAAGCATCCATTACGCTGCCTCCGCCCAGAGCGATTATAAAGTCACATTCGTTTTCTTTCGCAGCGTTAGCGCCCTCCATGACTGTGGATCTCAAAGGATTAGCCATTATTTTATCGAAAACTGCGTATTCTGCACCGGCATGTGTCAGCTCAGATTCGACTTTTGCAAGAGCGCCGCTCTCGCGGGCGGATTTACCGTTGGAGATTGTTAAGAGAGCTTTTTTGCCCGGGAGATTTTGACTGTGGAGTTCGTTTATTCTTCCGCTGCCGAAGATTATTCTAGTGGGTACAAACATATTAAACACGTTTTTTATCCTCCTATTTGACATATTGCAAGCCTGATGATATAATATCACAAGTTCTTAAGCTCAAAAAGATTATACAACTTGAAGTTAACTTCAAGTCAATAGCTTTTGAAGATATTTTTTGGGATGGAAATTTTATGGTTTACACTGTAGGTGAGATGGCAAAAAGGTTGGGCGTAGCGCCGTCTACGCTTAGATATTATGACAAAGAAGGCTTGATGCCTTTTCTGGAGCGCTCAGGCGGAGGAATCCGTATGTTCAAGGATGAGGACTTCGGCTGGCTGAACATAATAGAGTGCCTGAAAAAGACGGGAATGCCGATCAAAGATATAAAGACGTTTATAGATTGGTGTATAGAAGGCGACAGCACAATTGAAAAGCGGTATGAGCTTATAAAAAAGCAGAGAGAATCTGTTATTGCACAGATGGATCAACTTCAAAAGACGTTATGCACACTGGAGTACAAGTGCTGGTATTATGAAACGGCAAAAGCTGCGGGAACGACGGCTATTCACGATCAAATATCTGAGGCAGACGTCCCCGAGGAGCTGCGCGCAGAGTTTAAACGCAGTAAAGGAAAATAGAAGAAAATAGAATTAGAAATCAAAAAACAGGGGCGGAGATTCGTCCCTGTTTTTAATGTATGGTTATATAACTAAATCGGTAAGGGATTCTACTGTACTCGGAGAGTAGTGGGAGAAAAATGCACTTTCGTTTTCATCCAATTTCGCTAAAACGGCCATCTCTTCTTCCGAAAGAGTGAAATCAAAGACGTTGAAGTTTTCTTCCATGCGATTCTTATGCGTAGACTTGGGGATTACGACCACGTCAGACTGTATGAGGAATCTGAGAGCGGTTTGAGCGGCGGTCTTGCCGTACTTTTCTCCGATTTTCTGAACGGTCCTGTTGTTGAAAAAGTCTTTGCGTCCTTCTGCAAAGGGACCCCACGATTCGTGTTGTACGCCGTATTTTGTCATTATTTCATGAGCCTCTTTTTGCTGCTGAAAAACATGTGTTTCGACTTGGTTGACAGCAGGCTTGATTTCGACGAATTTGCACAGATCTATCAGTCGGTCGGGATAAAAATTAGAGATGCCTATAGCGCGGAGCTTTCCGGCTTTGAGGGCGTCCTCCATAGCGCGATATGTTCCGTAATAATCGTTGAAAGGCTGATGTATAAGCATTAAGTCAATATAGTTGCTTTGCAGCTTTTTTAGAGATTCATTTATTGAAGCGGCTGCTTTATCGTATCCGCCGTTGCTTATCCATATTTTTGTGGTGACGAAAAGCTCATCGCGCGGAACGCCGCTTTTCTTGATTGCGCTGCCGACTCCTTCTTCATTGCAATATGCCTGTGCTGTATCTATAGAGCGGTATCCTACGCTGATTGCGTCGAGAACGCATCTTTCGCATTCTGCGGGGTCTACCTGATAAACCCCGTAGCCTAGCTTAGGCATTTTTACGCCGTTATTTAATGTTACGTATTCCATTTTTGGCCTCCCTGCGTTTATTTTTTATTCCATTTTTCCAATGCTGAGGCGCTTTTATCCGCGCTTCCTCCGCGTATTGCCAACCCTTTTTCTATCTTTGCGGTAGGGCAAATGCGTTTTAAATCTATTTCGCTGCTGCCCATTCCGCTTCCTTCGTGAGTGCAGAAGGGTTTTATAGTTTTTCCGGAGAAATCATATTTTTCAAGAAAAGTGAATACCGCCATAGGCATAGTGCCCCAATAGTTGGGATATCCGAGATATATAGTATCGTACTCGTCGAGGCTGTCCGGGTATGCTTTCAGCTCAGGGCGGGCGTCTCGCCGCTGGTCTGCCTTAGCTTCTTCGATACACTCTGAGTAATCATGTGAATAAGATACTACAGGGTCAATTTTGAAAATATCCGCACCCGTCTGTTTCTGCAATATTTCAGCTGCGATCTGAGTGTTGCCTATATCGAGATTTTTGATTACACCGTTAACGTAGTTCTGATTGGCGCGAGAAAAGTATGCTATAAGCTCTTTCACTGCGACGTTCCTCCTTGCGTTGTATTTCTGATGCTATTTTAACTCTAAAGAGCTTGACATGGAAGCGCAGAAAAGTTAAAGTAGTATAAACTAAAAGTTTATGCGAGGAGGCGCCCAGATGTACAACAATCAGCTGGAGACACTGATAAAAGCGGCGGACTGCGGAAGCTTCAGCAAAGCGGCGGAAAAGCTGTATATATCTCCTACAGCAGTTATGAAACAGATAGACGTGTTGGAGCGAAGGGTGGGAGCACCGCTTTTTAATCGCACGAACCGCGGAATTACGCTAACTTCTGCCGGAGAGTCATTGTATAAGGATGCAAAGTTTATTATAGAATACTCTAATAAGGCTATATGCCGTGCGCGGGAGATGTCAGATGAATCGCAATACTTAATTCGAGTGGGAACGTCGTTTTTGAATCCATGTAAATTGCTGATGGATTTATGGGCTGAGGTTAGCGACGTCTATCCGCAGTTTAAGATAAAGATAGTACCTTTCGATGACGATAGGAGAAATATTCTATCTACAATAAGTTCTCTTGGATATAAATTTGATTTGATAGCCGGGGTTTGTGATTCAAAAGAATGGCTGAAGCGATGCAGATTCTTTCCTCTGGGAGAATACAACTTCTGCATTGCCGCGCCGAAAAAACATCGTCTGGCGGAACATAAAGAACTGAATTTAAAGGATCTGCATGGAGAACGCCTTATGATGATACCGCGCGGGGACAGCCCGAGGAACGATGCGGTTCGTGATAAAATAGAAAAAGAGCATCCTCAAATACAAATCGAAGACACTCCTTATTTTTATGATATGGATGTTTTCAACAAATGCGAACAGACCGGAAGCCTGCTGCTCACTCTTGACGGATGGAAAGATATTCACCCTGCTTTGATTACAATACCTTTGTCGGATTGCGGCTCAAATACATATGGATTGCTGTACGCTAAGAAGGCGTCGCTTGATGTCGAAGAATTTCTAAAAGCGGTAACCTCGGTCAGCCAAGTATAGCTTTGAGATCCTGCTCCGGAGTCGTAATGGGAGCTATGCCGAAATTCTCAACCAGGAAGTCAAGAATCGCAGGGGATATGAACGCCGGCAAAGATGGCCCGAGCCGTATGTCTTTTATTCCGAGATACAACAGCGTCAGCAGTATACAGACGGCTTTTTGTTCGTACCACGAGAGTATCATAGAAAGAGGCAGTTCGTTGACTTCGCACTTAAAAGCGTCTGCCAGAGCAAGAGCGACTTTGATTGCGCTGTATGCGTCGTTGCATTGCCCCATATCCATTATCCGCGGCAGGCCGCCTATGGTGCCCAGATCCAAATCATTAAAGCGGTATTTTCCGCATGCGAGCGTCAGGATTATGCTGTCTTTAGGCGTCTGTTTGACAAAATCTGTGTAGTAGCTGCGGCCGGGCTTTGCTCCGTCGCATCCGCCGACTAAGAAGAAATGACGTATGGCTCCGGATTTAACCGCGTCGACAACTGTATCCGCGACGCTGAGGACAGCGCTGTGTCCAAATCCTGTCGTAACTGTGCCGCCGCCATTAATTCCCGTCATATTACGACCTTCGGGATAACCGCCCAGCTCGAGCGCTTTTTCTATGACTGGTGAAAAATCCTTATCGTCTCCGATGTGAACCATCTCAGGATAGGATACCACCTCTGTGGTGAAAACTCTGTCTGCATAGCTGGGCTTAACAGGCATGAGGCAATTTGTAGTAAAGAGTATGGGCGCCGGCAAATCTGCAAATTCTTTTTGCTGGCTCTGCCATGCTGTTCCGAAATTGCCTTTGAGATGAGAATATTTTTTGAGTTCGGGATAAGCGTGTGCGGGAAGCATTTCTCCGTGAGTGTAAATGTTTATCCCTTTGCCTTCTGTTTGTTCGAGGAGTAGCTTCAGGTCATATAGGTCATGCCCGGTTATGACGATAAAAGGTCCTTTTTCCACCGACAGGGGTACTTCCGTGGGCTGCGGCGTGCCGAAAGTTTCTCTGTTGGCTCGGTCGAGCATTTCCATGCAGGTCAGGTTCTTTTCTCCGACTTCCATGACTATCGGCAGAAGCTCTTCCATACTCAGATCCTCTGAGATGACGCAAAGTCCCTTGTGCAGTATGCTGTTTACTTCGTCGCTGGTATAACCCAATACGGCGGCATGATATGCGTAGGCGGCTATGCCGCGTATGCCGAACAGTATGAGTGATTTAAGAGAACGTATGTCTTCCGGCGCGGTCCAAATCCGGGACATGTCGTAGTTGTCTGTGTTTGAGCAGCGAGATTCGCATTCTGAGCAGAAGGGCGCTGCTTTATTCTTTTCGGCATTGACATTGTCGATCATGGTGCGCAAGGTTTCGTCATTGAAGTTTACATTTGTAATGGTCGTGAACAGCCCTTCGATTATAAGTCTGTCTGTTTTTTTTGTTTTTTCGTTAGTCATACATGCGCGCGCCAGACCTATCAAAGCGCCTGTCAGCTCGTCTTGAAGCTTAGCGGTTTGCGCAGTTTTGCCGCAGACGCCCGCTTTGCCTGTGCAGCCGGAACAGCCGGCGGTTTGCTCACATTGGAAGCAGAACATTTGTGTATCCATTATGTACCTCCTGATGGGAATCAATTCTTTGTTCATAAAGGGTGCGGTCCCGCGCTTTATCCGCGACGGGGGCGAGAGCTCTTTAGGATTAAAGAGTGAGATGGAACCCTCCGCTTTTAGAGGCGGGGGACATCTATTGTGTTTATAATCAAAGTATATATTATAATTAAGGCAGTGTATGTTGTTTTTACAACGAAACCTGCTTTTTTATTTTTAAATATTTTGTCTGCAGACGTCATATTCCGGCATGACAAAGCATTTAAATACATCGTGAGAAAAAATGCGGAGGCGATTTTTTGGATTCGGGAATAAGACGTGCGGCGATATATTCCAGAAAATCTAAATTTACCGGAAAAGGTGAAAGCATAGGAAATCAGATAGAACTTTGCCGAAGATATCTGAGCGCGGGGTTCTCCGAGAGCTGTGCGAAAGCAGCTGTAGTGTACGAGGATGAGGGATTTTCCGGAGGAGATACAAACAGACCTGCATTCAGGCGTATGATGGAATCGGCGCGTGCAGGGGAGCTGGATGCTGTTATAGTTTACCGTTTAGATAGAATAAGCAGAAATATAAGCGATTTTACGGCGTTAGTGCAAGAGCTGGAGCATTTGAATGTGGCGTTTATATCTGTAAGAGAGCAATTTGATACAGCTACTCCGATGGGGAGGGCGATGATGTACATTTCGTCGGTTTTTTCTCAGCTTGAAAGAGAGACCATAGCAGAGCGCATACGCGACAACATGCGTGAGCTTTCCAGAACGGGAAGGTGGTTGGGCGGCGCTTTGCCTACAGGGTATACTTCTGAAAGAGACATCATAGGAGGGAAGCAGCGCAGCAGATTGAAACAGGATACAAAAGAGATAGAGTGTGTTTTGCAGATTTTTTCTGTTTTTTTAAAAACTGAGAGTCTTTCCGCGACTCAGAGAGAGATTATGCGGCGAGGTTTTCGCACTAAAAATAAAAAATGCTTTTCCAGATTTTCTATAAAAGCAATACTGCAAAATCCGGTTTATATGCGCGCTGAAGGCGCCGCGCGTGATTATTTTGTACGTAATGGCGCGGAAGTATGTTCAACAATTTCAGATTTCGATGGAAAAAGAGGAATAATGGCATACAATCGAACGAAACAAAAGAAAGGGAGCGCAGCGAAGCACAACCCGATATGCATGTGGATAATTGCGGTTGGGGAACATGAGGGAGCCGTGAGAGCTGAGGATTGGATAAAAGTGCAGGAAATACTGAAAAAAAGCGCTAAGATAGCGGAGGAATCGCCCAAAAAAGCCAATCCGATTTTGACAGGATTGATATACTGTTCATGCGGGAGCAGAATGTATGCGAAACGGCATGGGCAGAGCGATAGGTATTCGTATGTTTGCAGACGTAAGGAGAGCAGTAAAAAGAGGGAATGCGCAGTGCGGAATGCGAATGGAAATGAGTTAGATGAGGAAGCAGCAAAAAAAGCATGCGGTCTTGAATATGTGCGCGTCAGGATTAAAAAAGTAATATGGAATGGAGAAAAGGCGGAAATAATTTTGCACAGTGAGGATAGCAAATGCTATCCTCTCGCAGATGCGTTTATGGTTTCAAACCAGTACCCCCAGAGCAAAAGAGAACCCAAATGGCGTATTCTGTCACAGGTTTCCGAGAATATATACATACTTTGTTCCACTTCGGACGGATATGTGAGGTATGCACCCATGTATATCCATAGTTTCCGACTGATAGCCCCTCGTAAGCTGTTGGAAGCCCAGTTATTCAATCAGCAGTATCAGAATTATGAAGATATACCGAATGTGCAGGACAGGCTTCGTTGGTGTCGTCATCATATGGGACTGATGCAGAAAGAAGTTGCTGAGTTAATTGGAATTACCAGAGGGCATTACATAGACTTTGAGGTTGGATATGTAGACCATTATCCGAAAGAAATCGTGGACAAGCTGGCAGAACTCTATCAGGTTCCTGTTGACGATTTGTTGGACGATTACAATCGCTTCTTATATAAAGGGCAAGGAAAACTGATACAAGAATATCGTGAGAGCCTTGGACTGAAGAAAAAGCCTTTCGCACGGTTAATGGGAATTGAACCGAATTTACTTCGAGCATGGGAAGCTGACCAGAAGCGAATGAATATCAATTCCTGGAACAAATATTTCAAAGATAAAATCAAGGTATAGAAAAAAGCAGGTGTTCAAACTTACAGAGTTTGTTCACCTGCTTTCTTGCTTGATACGGATTTTATAACCGCATCCAGCAGCTGTACCTTCTGGTCGGAAGGACAATTCAATTTTTTAATGTGTTGATTGACCATATTTGCGTGGACACCGGCAACACGCTCTGCCAATTCACGCTGACCTTCTACGGTTTTTGGATAATGGACAATTACATTGATTGGAGCACTCTTTCTTGCGATACCACGCACCTCCCTCGGTATTTCAGTCTATGAGAGAGAAGTTGTCCGCTATTCCCAACTTATAGTGCCTGTTTTCCTGCTTCAAAAGATGGCATTTTCTGCTATAATATTGTTGGGGTACTGCGTAACTTCTTTTGTGGTATCATCTTATCAAGAATCTTTCAAAGGTTCATTGAGCGCCGATTGAGCGCAAATTGACTATTTTCAGGAAGGAGGGCTGGCTATGGAATATTTAGATTTCAGTTCAGTCATTACCACCATTCGTAAATATATCAGTGATGCTCATAACATGAATCAGATTGATATGATGTATCAGTTGTTTGTCAGTTTCTTAAACTCGGAAGAATCAAAAGACTTTGATTTTGATAATGGTTTGGTCTGCCGTTGGTTTAATGGTCAGGCAAAAATCAGCCCTCGCATCACCGGATATTATATGAACAATCACAAACGTAATCTCCTTGCAGCGGATATGCACAGGAATGTACTTCCGTTGATGTATGACAGTGCTATGGCAGTGCAGGAAGTCTATAATATTCTGGTGCAGGATACAACTATATCCGATAAAGCCAAGGAGCAGCTTCTCCAGAATTATCCTTGTGAAACAGAAAAGGATGAAGCAAGATTCCTTACTGCTGCATTGTGCTTTGGCATGGAGCGTTCTTTTGTGAAGCGTGACTCCAATACCAAGCAGTTGTTGTCTGCAGGAACCCTTTCGCCTATCGTGAAAGACTTTGTATATGATGGTGGGGTTCCTAAGCCTTGCCGTCATTTCTGTGGACGAGACGATGAACTTGCCACACTGCATCATTTGCTGTGCGACCACGGAAAAGTTTTTCTCCAGGGCATTGCCGGCATTGGAAAAAGTGAACTGGCGAAAGCCTATGCGAAACAGCACAACAAAGAATATACCAATATTCTCTACCTTGCTTACACCGGAGATCTGAAGCAGGATATTATTGATATGGATTTTGCAGATGATCTGCCAAATGACGATGATGAAGAACGCTTTCGCAAACACAACCGTTTTCTGCGCACTTTAAAAGATGATACGTTGTTTATTATTGATAATTTCAATGTTACCGCTACGCAGGATGGATTGCTGTCGGTTGTGATGAAATATCGTTGCCGTATTTTGTTTACCACACGCAGCCGTTTTAACAATTATACTTCCATGACTCTGGAAGAGATTTCAGATACCGAAGCGTTAGTTGGTTTGATGGGCTGCTTCTACTCCGAAGCAGAAAAATACCGACCTGTTTTGGAACAAATCATCCAAACTGTTCACAGTCATACTTTGGCGGTAGAAATGTCAGCCCGTTTGTTGGAATCCGGAATTATGGAGCCGATGCTCTTGTTAAATAAGTTGAAAGAAGAAAAAGTTGCTCTGGATGCCACCGATACGATTGGCATTACCAAGGATGGAAAAAGTCAAAAGGCAACCTACTATCATCATATCCGCACCTTGTTTTCTCTGTACCATTTATCAGATACCGAAACAGAGGTTATGAGAAGTCTTTCCTTGCTTCCGGTTACCGGTATCAGCGGCAGGTTGTTTGCTCATTGGCTGAAATTGCGTGACATGAATACAGTTAATGATTTGATTGAAAAAGGCTTTGTGCAGGCAATGGAAGGTCATGTAATTGCTTTACATCCGATGGTGCAGGAAGTGGCAGTTGAAGAAATCAAGCCGTCCGTTACTACTTGCCGTACTTTACTTAATAGCTTACAGCAGATTTGCCTGCGTAACGGAGAAGAAGTTTCCTATTATAAGCAGTTGTTCCAGACCATTGAAACCATTATCAATCTGATTGATAACGATGATATGCCATTTTATCTGAGCTTTGCGGAGGATGTGTTCCCGTATATGGAAAAATTTCATTATGTTCAGGGAATGGAGCTAGTGCTGAAGCATCTTACGGAACTTCTGAAGGATGATGCAGTTGGTTCAATATCGGATCGTGCCTTACTGATGGACTACCGTGCGTGTTGTGAAAAGAAACCAGATAAAGCAATCAAGCTGGAAAAGGATGCTATTGCCATGCTTACCGAGATTAATTCGGATAACGCACTTCTGGCTGCTAACCTCCATGCCAATCTTGGTAGTATGTATCGTCAGTCTGGAAAGCATGAACTGGCAAAGCAGCATATGGAGCAAGGAATCCAACTGCTGGAGCAGTTCGGACTTGTGCCTTATCATGACAGCATCCCTCAGATTACGAACTATGCGGTATTGCTTACTGAAATGGGACAACCGGATATGGGACTTTCTGCTTTAAGAAAATTGTCCCGTGTAATCCGTGAGTATAATTCAGATCAGACCATCGATTATGCCACTGTTCAGGAAGCGCTGGGAAATATCTGCCTGACCATCGGAGAAGTTCAGCAAGCAACCACACATTTTCAGAAAGCTATGACAGTCTATGAAATAGTGTTTGAAGCGGAGCCGGAAATGATAGAAGCGAAGAAACAAGCATTGCTTGGAACTTATGCGCAGGCAGGAGTTTATTTGGCACAACAGTTGTTAGAGAAAAAATGAATTGAGGATAGTTATGGAACCGGAACTTTTTCTTTTGGAAATGGCAGAGTCAGAAGAATGCAACAAAATAATGTATAAACGATTAGCGATTCATAAGTATATTGGACTCTATTATGCAATGAAACGTGAACGAGGCGTTATTGATCCGTTCATGATTCCATTTAGAGATTTCGTAAAAACGAAAATAGCAGAGAATGGAATTGACATAGATGAGCTGATGAAATATATGATTGAGAATGATCAATCGAATTGTGCTTTATTCGCTGCTACTACTATGTTTAAACCAAAGAAAGAATTATCTTCAGATGCTTATTACAACGCCATTGCAAAATACAAAATAATAACGCCATTTGTTGATGATATAGATATGAATAAGGTTGCGTTAATTGTTGTTTCTTTTGTTTTTGATAATTTATATCCCAGCAAGATTGATATTACTGACGTTGTCGGCAAAGAAGAATTTGCTTATCCAATCAATCAATATGGATTGACAAAGGTAAATGGGGCTATCTTCAAAAAAGATGGTTTGATTTTTGATGGTAAAGGATATTTCTATAACTATTTTACGAATAAAACTATGCTTGATCCTTTTGATACCATGGTTGGGTTTGCAAGAATAATTCATGATGATACATCGGATTGTGATATTTTGTATCGTTTGGATGAAAGACTGGCTATGCCGGCTGCTGAGTATTATGACTATACAGGAGTAGCATTTGAAAAATTCTATGGTCCACAATTCAAATTTAATGGTAGTAGCCTAACTGGTACTAAAACAGTTATTGTTCATATTGATAGTGACACGATGGCAAAGCTTCTTATGGTTATAAAAAAAGGTGAGGATCAAAATACAAACGAAGAGTTTTGGCATATTGAAATCGAAGCATTGCCATATAAAGAAAACGGATCTGGTCATGTGATTACAACATTTTTGCATGGAATGTATTATCCTCGGAGAGAAGTTTTCACGCATATTGATTATACAAAGAATCAATATAGTGGAACAGACTATATTCAGAAATATGCTGATAGCGTAGATGGAATGCCGATCGATCAATATACCGCTACCAGAGATTTGCATTATAAAATATGGTGTATCGAAAATGGTGAATTTTCACGTGATACTTGGTATAAGTTGATGATTGTATCTTTGGGGACAAAATATCAAAAACTTCTTAATGAAATCTTATCTTAGATATGTAGCAGTCATGCACTATGGTGTGTGGCTGCTTTCTTTTTGCTCAATTTTCGCTCAATCCACACTCAATGTGTTTTATGCCTTCTTTCAGTAGAATGAAATTGCAATAAAAACAGCACCAAATTAGAAAAACTGGTGCCAATTCAAAGCAAATCTACTGAAAGGGGGCATTTTTTATGAACGCAAACAAGCACAAGGAGGTACAGAGCAAATGAGAGAACTGAATAACATCAAAATCATTGCCGTGGATCATGGCTACGGCAACATCAAGACAGCAAACACAGTTACCCATACCGGAGTGGCAGCTTATGAAACCGAACCGATTTTTTCCGGAAACATTCTGGAATATGGCGGTATCTATTACCGCATCGGGGAAGGTCATAAGGAATTTATCGCAGATAAAGCCATGGACGAGGACTACTACATTTTGACCCTTATGGCAGTTGCCAGAGAGTTGAATGTGTACGGCATCCGTGAAGCAGATGTTCATCTGGCTGCTAGGTTGCCGCTGACCTGGATTCGTAAACAGCGTGAAGATTTCCGAAACTATCTGCTCCGTAATAAGGATGTGGATTTCCGCTTCAACGGCAAAGACTACCATATCTGTTTTGTTGGATGCAGTCTGTTCCCGCAGGGATACCCTGCTATTGTCAGCCGTTTGGGAGATTTCAAAGGAACCAATCTTCTGGCAGACATCGGAAACGGTACCCTGAACATTTTGTATATCAATAACAAAAAGGCTATAGAGAGCCGTTGTTGGACAGAAAAGTTCGGTGTCAATCAATGTATGATTGCCGCTAAGAATGCGGTACTGGACAGCTTCGGCGTGAAAATCGAAGAATCTACTGTTGAGCAGGTACTTCGTTTCGGAACTGCTGATATCAGCAAGCCCTATCTGGACTGTATTACCTCCGTGGCTAAGCGATATGTGGCTGATATTTTTGCTACGCTTCGCCGCTATGAATACAATCCGGATCTGATGCGACTGTATATCGTTGGTGGTGGCGGCTGTCTGGTCAAGCATTTTGGACAGTACGATGAAAGCCGAGTGACTATTCTGGATGATATTTGTGCGACAGCCAAAGGTTATGAATATCTCGCCTCTATGAGCCTTCGCAGGAAGGAGTAAGCCATGAGCGAGAATATCCGCAGCACAAATCTTCGCTTCAATCTGGAAAAGGACACCCAGAAGCGAGCATGGCAGTATCTTCAGACTATGGACAAGCAACAATTCAAATCCTACAGCAATGTGATTGCCGTAGCTCTGGTGGAATATTTTGACCGCTATTATCGCAGTCAGGATGATCCTTACTTTGAAACCAGAGAACGAGAAGAGCGATTTGTAAATCAGATTATTTCCTCTGTAGAAAGTGCTATGGAGAGAACACTTCCGGTATTTCTGGCAGGCTGTATGGCTGGGCTGTCACAAGCATCTCATAACACAACTTCAGTTGTTCAGCAGGAACCGGATGCAGAGCTGGATTGGGATTTTCTTGGAGAATAAATTTTCTCCAAGCTGATCCTACAGAAGGGAGGTGAACACATGACACGATTTCTGACACAAGATAGTTCGATACCGCCGTATATGGCATTTCCAAGATTTTTATTGGACAAAGATGGACTGAATGAAACTGCCAAAATTCTTTATACGATTTTGCTCGACCGAGCAAGGCTGTCACAGAAAAATGATGGGTGGACGGATGAAAAAGGTCATGTGTTCATTTTCTTTCCTATCAAGAATCTGGCAGAAGCCATGCACAAAAGCGAAATGTCCATTAAAACTGCGCTGATGGCTCTGGAAAAAGAAAATCTGATTGTACGAAAACGTCAGGGCGCAGGTTTCCCAAACCGAATCTATGTCAAATATCCACCGGAGTATCTGACGCAGATGGACAGAAATCTTTCTGTAAGACAGACAGAAAACTGTCCTACTGATGGAAAGCAAACTGTCTCTGTGACAGACAGAAAACTGTCCAGTAGTAATAAAGAGAAGAACAATATAAAAAGAATAAATTCAGAGAGTAAGGATAATCGTACCGCCTATGGTTCCTATCGAAATGTTTTCCTGACCACGGAGGAACTGTCAGCTTTACAAAGCGAAGTACCCCACTATCAGGAATACATTGAAAAGCTGTCCAGATATATGGTATCCAGCGGAAAGCAATATGCCAACCATGCAGCTACCATACGAAGCTGGGCGTTACAAGACCATCCTGCTCCTGTCATACGAACCTATGAATGTAAGGAGGACGAAAGCCTATGAAACCAATAGCAAATACCGTGGGCGATTTATTTCAGCCAAGAGAGCTGGCAAAGGATGAATATCTGAATGAAGCTGACGGACTGATCTATTGCTCCAAATGCCACACCCCCAGACAGCACCGAATTGAACTGAAGGAGCGAGTATTCCTCCCTACGGTTCGTTGCCGTTGTCAGCAGGAAGAATATGACAAAGAAGAAGCAGAACGTAAACATCAGGAATTTCTCATACAGGTGTCCCGACTTAGGGCAAACGGCTTGCAGGACAAATCTCTGCATGATTACAACTTCGCTAATGATAAAGGCTACAATCCGGAAATACAGAAAGCACATGATTATGTGACACATTGGGAGGAAATGAAAGCGAAGTCCTTGGGCCTGCTTCTCTGGGGAGATGTTGGAACTGGTAAATCTTTTTTCGCAGGGTGCATCGCAAATGCTCTGTTAGATAAAGGTATTCCGGTTCTGATGACCAATTTCTCCAGAATCCTGAATACGCTGACCGGAATGTATTCCGATGATAGAAACCAGTTCATTGACAGCTTCAACAAATACAGTCTGCTGATTATTGATGATTTGGGCATTGAGCGTAGCTCAGAATTTGCTTTGGAGCAGGTGTTCAATGTGATTGACAGCCGTTATCGAAGCAAGAAACCTTTGATTGTAACCACGAATTTGACTTTGGATGAACTGAAGCATCCGAAAGATCTGGCAAGAGCCAGAATTTATGACCGAGTATTGGAGCGTTGTG
>UQXU01000016.1 GCA_900545085.1 uncultured Eubacteriales bacterium | reverse complement strand
AGTCTCTTTATCCTGCACGGCAACCGTAATCGGAGACTGCATTCCCATGCCGGAAGGAGCATAAAGCCCTGCATTTAATATTTCATCCAGCAAATCCGGTGAAATCTGCTCCGGTTTGTACGCGCGTATGGCGCGGCGTTCTAATATGTTCTTTATCGTTTCGTTCATACTTATACCCCCTTGTGTTCCGTTTTACTATTTTAGGATAATACAATTTTCACGACATTACAAGACTTTAGCCATATTAATATAATGCTTTTCTACATTTCTGCGTCTTGCCCTGCTCAGTTCCAAATATATAAGCAATAAAAAAGCATGGCAGTAATTAGTAAAAAAGCTCTGTTTTAATGGATTTTTCCTGCGTGGCATGATACAATATAATAAGGATAGCAACTTACTTTATAAAAGGAGAAGGCATATGATAAAATCAATAACAAATACAATCAAGTACATCGGTGTAGACGACAAGAACCTAGACCTTTTCGAAGGACAGTACATCGTCCCCAACGGCATCGCATACAACTCATATGTAATTATTGACGAGAAAGTGGTAGTCATGGATACTGTAGACGATCACATGGCGTGCGAATGGCTGGCTAATCTGGAAGAAGCTCTCGACGGCAGAACTGTAGATTACCTCGTAGTTTCTCACATGGAACCTGACCACGCTTCCAACGCGCAGCTGCTCTCCGAAAAATACCCGGATATGAAGCTCGTAGGCAACGCCAAAACATTTAAATTCTACAATCAGTTCTTCGACAACGACATATCTGACCGTCAGGTAGTCGTGAAAGAAGGCGAAAAGCTTAATATAGGTTCTCACACTCTCCAGTTCTTTATGACTCCGATGGTACATTGGCCTGAAGTCATGATGACATATGAACTCAGCGAAAAAATCCTCTTCTCCGCAGATGCTTTCGGCAAGTTCGGCGCACTCGATACCGAAGAAGACTGGGCCTGCGAAGCCCGCCGCTACTATTTTAATATAGTCGGTAAATACGGCGCACAGGTCTCCCCCGTACTTAAAAAGCTCGGCAGCCTGGACGTATCTACCATTTGCCCGCTGCACGGTCCCATTCTGAATGAGAATCTCGAATATTACATCGAAAAATACTCTATCTGGAGCAGCTACGAACCGGAAGACAAGGGAGTGTTTATAGCATACTGCTCCGTATACGGCAGCACAAAAAACGCAGCGCAGACTCTGGGCAAGATGCTCGCAGCCAAAGGTGTAAAAGTATCCAGCGCAGACCTCGCCAGAGACGACCAGGCGGAAGCTTTAGAAGACGCATTCAGATATGATAGGCTCGTACTCGCCGCGCCGACATATGACGCAGGTCTTTTCCCCAAGATGCACGATTTCTTAAATCATCTGAAGGCTAAAAACTATCAAAAGCGCAAGGTGGGTATAATAGAGAACGGAACATGGGGACCTGTCGCAGCCAAGTGCATGAAATCAATACTCTCAGAGATGAAAGATATTGAGATAATAGAACCTGTTGTTACTATAAAGTCCGCAGTAAAAGAAGCGGATATCCCAAATCTTCAGGCTCTCGCAGACGCACTCGCAGACTAAATCTATTACATTCTAAATAATTAAATTACGGCAATAGCTCCCCTCATGGGCTATTGCCTTAAACTTTACGGAGGATCACACATGAAAGCAGAAATACTTTGCGTCGGCACGGAGCTGCTGCTCGGCGACATAGTCAACACAAACGCAGCCTTCATCGCCCGGGAGCTGGCGCGAATGGGCATAGACCTTTACAATCAATCTGTCGTAGGAGACAATCCGGACAGACTCAAAAACGCACTCACAACTGTATTCGACCGTGCGGATCTGGTCATAACCACAGGCGGACTCGGACCCACCTTCGACGACTTGACTAAAGAGACAGTCGCGGCCTATTTCGGAAAAGGAATGACAGAAGATGCAGAAGCTCTGCGCAGAATAAAGGAATACCACGTCGTGCGCGACCTGCCCCTCGCTCCGAATAATCTAAAACAGGCGCAGGTTCCCGAGGGCGCTGTCGTATTCCAAAACGACAATGGAACAGCTCCCGGAATGGCAGTCGAAGGAAAAGGCAAGGTGGTCATCATGCTGCCCGGTCCTCCCAGAGAAATGGTCCCGATGATGCTCAACTCCGTCGTACCTTATCTCATGAAATATTCCGGAAAAACTATAGTATCCCACACAATTCATCTATTCGGAATCGGAGAAAGTATGCTGGAGCACCAGATGAAGGAATACATGCTGGCGCATACAAACCCGACCATAGCCCCGTATGCTAAAGAAGCTGAGGTTCAGCTAAGAGTGACCGCATCTGCTCCCACTCATGAAGAAGCGGACGCACTTATAAAACCCGTCGTGGACGAAATCTGCGAAATGATGAGCAAGTATGTATACGGCGTGGACATTGACTCCATGCAGAATGCTCTCGTACAGCTCTTGACGGAAAAAAATCTCAAAATCGCAACCGCAGAAAGCTGCTCCGGCGGGCTTTTGGGAAAGCGCATAACTGAAATTCCGGGAAGCTCCAAAGTGTACGAATACGGCGTCATAACTTACTCCAACGCAGCAAAACGCAAGCTCCTCGGCGTCTCCGACGATATACTCAACGTATACGGCGCAGTCTCCGAAGAATGCGCCGCCGCTATGGCAAAGGGTGTGAGAGAGCTCTCCGGCGCTGATATAGGCGTAGCTATAACAGGTATTGCAGGACCTGACGGCGGCACAGCGGAAAAGCCCGTCGGTCTCGTTTACATCGCCGTCAGCAGCGACGCATATTCTCACGTCACCAAGCTGCAAAACGGCAAAAACGCAAATAGAGAGCACGTCCGTTTCTTATCCACTTCCTCTGCTCTTTGGAACGCTATAAAAGCAGCAAAGAAAACAGATACAATATAACAATCCCATAATATAGTCAATATATAATCAACCGCCTCTGCTTCGGCAGAGGCTTTTTTTAAAAAACAGGTTCCCCGAGGGGAACCCGTACGTCAGCCTTTAACCGCGCCTGCCATAGCGCCTTTTATAATATGCTTTTGAGCACTCAGATAGAACACTACTATCGGTATTATAGCCAAAACGAGCATCGCCATCATCGCACCCATATCTATAGAACCATACCCTCCTTTTAGATATTGAATCACGAGCGGTATCGTCTTATAGTCTCTTCCGATTATCAGCAGCGGAAGCAAATAATCGTTCCATATCCACATAGCGTTGAGTATAGCCACTGTTACTGTAGTGGGGCGCAGAACGGGAAAAACGACTGTAAAAAATGTACGGATAGGACCGCAGCCGTCTATCATAGCGGCTTCCTCTATATCTACAGGAATACTCTTTACAAATCCGCAGAACATGAACGTAGAAAGCCCTGCGCCGAATCCCAGATATATTACTATTATGCCTATAGGGTTATCCAAACTCAGAATATTGGCTATTTTGCTCATCGAAAACATAACCATCTGAAACGGCACAACCATAGAAAACACCAGCGCCATATACATTATTTTATTAAAGCGCGACTTTACCCTTGTAATATACCATCCTGCCATAGATGTAAACAGCACTATAGCCGCGACAGAAAACACCGTAATAAAAAGAGAGTATCCGAACGCGTTGAAAAATCCTGTCTTTTGCAAGCCTGAAATATAGTTCTCCAAGCCTACAAACGTCTCTCCTGTAGGCAGCGAAAAAGGCTCCGTACTGATAAAAAACCTGCCTTTGAACGAATTTATCAGCACCATGACAATCGGAAAAAGGAACGCGGCCGCCAGTATTATCAGCAGCGTAAATATTGCCGCAGAATTAACCGACCTGCTTTTCATTGTTCTACCTCCCTTCTTCGCGTGAAATACAGCTGTAAAAGTGCAATCAAACCGACAACAAGGAAGAATATGACCGCTTTAGCCTGACCTACACCCTCGAAGCCCGTCCTGCCGTAGAATGTATTGTATATGTCCAGCGCAAGCATCGACGTACTTCGTCCCGGAGCGCCCGCCGTCAGAGCCAAGTTCTGATCGAACATCTTGAAAGAATTTGTCAGTGTCAAAAAAGTGCATATAGTTATTGCCGACATGACCATCGGTATCGTCACATGCCGCAGCTGCTGCCGTCTGTTAGCTCCATCCACTCGGGCTGCGTCTATCAAATCTCCCGGAATATTGCTTATCGCTGCGATATATATAACCATCATATAGCCGATAAGCTGCCAGTTTGTCAATATAACCAAGCCCCAAAATCCGTATTCAGCTTTATACGTCAGCGTCACGCCCCATGCCGCGAGTATGCCGTTTAAAATCATCTGCCATATATATCCGAGGACTATTCCTCCTATAAGATTCGGCATAAAGAATACCGTGCGGAAGAAGTTCGTCCCTCGCAGAGACTTAGTCAGCAGCGTCGCCAAAGCGAATGCAAATACATTTATCGTCACGACAGACACAACTGTGAACTTTACCGTAAACCACAGTGCATCAATAAACTCACCGTTGGACGTGAATGCTGTTATATAGTTGTTCAGACCTACCCATTCCGCATCTGTCACCGTGGTGAATTTCGTAAAGGACAGTCCGACGCCCATCACGAACGGCACCGCGAAGGCTATCAGAAAAGCTATCGCCGTCGGCAACAGAAAGAGCGCGCCGTATTTTCTCAGAGCCTTCTCCATACGCGCCTCATCTCTTGGAAAGAGCGTACTCCGAAGCCCACGACTCAGTAAACGTCTTTTTCACTTCGTCGAAACTCTTCGCACCCTGTGTGTACTCCAGCAAAGCAGCTCCGAAATAATTCTTGAACTCTTCTGACGGAAATGCTGCGAACGTCCACGGAATAGATTGAACGCCGTCTTTATTCATCCAGCGGATAACTTCTTTTGCAAGAGGATCCTCGGGCATTTCCTCCTCTGTAAATGTGTTAAACGGAGAGATGAATCCCAGTCTGTTCACTACGTAGTCCTTTCCTTTTTCGCTGGAAAACAGCCAGACGAGAAAATCCTCCGATGCTTTTTGCTTCTCCTCAGAGACGTTTTTATTAATGCAGAGATAGTTCTCTGTACCTATGCAAAGTCCCTGAGCTTCCTCTCCATCCATTCCCGTGTAAATCGGCAGGAATTTTATGTCATCCGCACTGACTGTGTTGCCGCTCACATCGAGTATCTGAGACGCCGACCAGTTGCCGTTCTGCACCATGGCGCATTGACCAAGAGCAAATTCCGCCATGGAATCGGACACTGATTTGCTGCTTAACAAGCCTTTATCGCTGACCGAGTTATTTATGTACAGATCAAAGGTGTTTTTAAAGTTATCTGCGTATTTGAACTGCATATCCGAAGTATTCAGACCTGCAAGTATAGTATTGTCATACCCCTCGTTCTCCGCCAATTCGTAATATGCCGGAACATTCGCCAAATGCGTCGTCCATCTCCATTGTTCGCCCGAGGCCATTGAAGTGGACGCGAAAACGCCTTTTATACCCAGCTCATCCTTTTTAGCAGTCATGTCCTCCACAACTTCTTTTAGTTTAGCAAAGTTATTAATTTCATCCATGCTGCTCGCTTTCGCTCCGGACAGCGAAAAATACTTGTCCATTATGGCTTGATTGTAAATTATGCCATAACCTTCAACGACATAAGGTATACCGTAAACTCCGTCGCCCTCTGTTATCGCCAAAGATTTATCCGAGAGAATATTGTTAAGCTCTGTATTTTTTAAGTCTGCACAATAGCTCTTCCAGCTCTCATATCCCGTCGGACCGTTGACCTGAAAAATAGTCGGCGCATCTTTCTTCGCTATTTCACTTTTAAGTGTAGTCTCGTATGTGTTCGCAGCCGCAGTAGAGACCTTGACTTTTACTCCTGTCTCCGCCTCGTATTCTTTGGCTATCTCCTCGTAAACCTCAGCGACCTCCGGTTTGAAATTCAGGAAGTATATAGTCTCTCCGGACGCCGCGCTGCTCGCCTGTGCGCTGTTCTCCGAGCTCTCCGTGCCGCCGCGGGAACAACCAGCCATTGCAAGGCAAAGCACAACAAGCATAATTGCTGTCAGTCTTTTCATTTTCTTATCTCCTTTTGTATTGGATTTATCGCTTCTAGCATTCCCAACTGACAGACAAAGCATTAGAATTGCCGCTGACAATTTTTAGGCGATATAGAAAAAGCTCGGCAAAATGCCGAGCAATTTTTGTTGTTAGATTTTAAAACATATTTCTGTCTTCAAAACCGGAGCTCCCTCCGCCGTGCTTAGGGGGTTTAGGTTTACCGGACTGCTTCTGTTTAGACGTATTGACGCGGACTTTCGGTTCAGACCTGTCAGAAAGCGCCGCTTCTTTATCTGCGTCTGCGTCGCGCTCTATTCTATTGTTTTGTTCTCTGCGACGTCTTTTTTTGTCTTTACGTGCAAACACTATAAGTATTATTGCTACAACGATAATAAGCACTATCACTATTATGATGATAATCACCAATGTAGTAAGACTTCCTGTCCCGGCGCTGTTGTCCACCACCACAGATACCGGAGCGGCGCTCAGGGTCAGCGTCTGAGCGTCCGCATCCGTAGCCGAGACCATAAAGTTAAACTCCTGAGTCGCAGAGACTGTAACCTCTTTAGTTACTTTAGTCTCCCCCGGTCCCATAGCAGCTATCGTGTCTATATTGCCTATTGAGCTTTCTGATATAACTACATTTGAGAACTGCGTCTGTGATGTGTTATTGAGCGCTATGGTAAACGTAACCTTACCCTCGCTTTTCAGTTCCGTCGCGCTGGGCTGCACTGATATAGTAAGCATATTGGCATACGCCGATGTTGCCGAAGGAGTCGCTCCCGAAACTGTCATAGTTACAGCATTGGAATTAAACGTAAACGACGAGCCGGACGAATCCTGCGCAGTGAGATAAAAACTGTAGGAGCCGGACTGTGTAATCGTACGAGAGACTGTTTCCGTAACCGTCTGACCTGCCGGAATGCTCGTCGCAGTTATCGGAACGCTCTGATTCGCACTGTCAAACAGTTTTAAATTCGTAAGATCGTCGCTTCCGCTGTTCGTCATAGTAACAGTGAAATTAGCCGGCTGACCTGACTGAACTGTTGCACTGGCCGGCTGCACCGTCAGCGTAACATTCGCGCTCGATACTTTAACACTCAGCGTCGTGCCGAAGCTCTCCTCATAAGAACGTCCGTTCGCCGTGTAGGACAGCTTTGGCGAAACCTCAATGTCTTTTACTATAGTGCCTGTATACGTAACCACCTTCGCTTTTCCCGGAGCGAGAGAGAAAGAATCCGCTACAGAATTTCCACTGTTAAGCGCAGATGAGGTTATCTTGACATTAGATATAGTGACATCGCCTTGGTTTTCTATCGCAAAAGTGAAATTAACTTTAGAGTTATACGGTACAGACGTTTTATCCGCCTTCACTGTCTTCTGGACTTTTACATTGCCCTGCTCAGCGGACGCCGACGCAGAAGCGCTTGCCGACGGTCTGGCTGATGCCGACGCAGAAGCGCTTGGCTTACTGCTGGCAGATGGCGTCGGGTCGGATTCGGCTGATGAGTTAGGCAGGCGTACAGACGTCGTAGAGGAGCCTTCATCATAGTCAAGATGAACTGTAACTCTGGAACCGCGCTGAGAGTCTGATACCTTGTACGTATAGCTTTTGGTCGCGCTGCCTCCCGCTCTTATGGTGCCCATGGAGCCTAAGCTGTCGCCGTCTATAGTCGCACTGGTATTGCTCATATTGCTGTCTGAATTGTTGCTCACGCTGATAGTAACTGTAACCGTGCCGCTGGAAGATATCGTGTCTGAAACACTGACATTCATCGACACATCGTCCGCAAACGCCGTGAGAGGCGCGACCGCGAACATGCTCAGTACAAGAATGACCGTGAGCATTATTGATAAAAACTTTTTCATGTATCCTCCGTTTTTTGATAAAAAAGAAGCTGGCCTGCGCGCCAAAGCGGCAGACGCGAAAAATACAGAAACTTCCCTAACGCATAGTTTATAGCATAGAACGGCGTTTGTCAAAGATTCTGATATCATTTTAACAACTTTTTTACTCTCAAACGGAAATTTTTGCGCGTTAGTTTATTTCATTGACTACAATTTCATTTTCGCTCTGCTCATATTGTATCCCCGAATAAAGCATTTTAAACAAACAGAGGCTCGGCGGAAGAACATCCCGACGAGCCAATATTTTATAGTTATTTCACCTCATACGTCCAGCCAAATTCGTCTTCTATTCGACCGTACTGTATGCCTGTTATTGTATTGTACATCAGCTCAGTAGTCTCGCCCATCTTTCCGCCATTGACCGCAACCTTCTTGCCGTTCCAGACCAGCTCGCCTACAGGGCTGACCACCGCCGCAGTACCTGTGCCGAAAGCCTCGTCCAGAGCGCCGCTCTCTGCTGCGTCGAACACCTCCTGCATTGCAATCCTGCGCTCGGATACCGGAATACCCATATGCTTCGCCAGCTTGATTACAGAATCGCGCGTAATTCCGGGAAGTATGCTGCCTTCGAGAGGAGGTGTTATAAGTTCGCCATTAATTTTAAAGAATATATTCATGGAACCGACTTCTTCTACATACTTGTTCTCTTTTCCATCCAGCCAAAGCACCTGATCGTACCCCTTAGCGTGGGCTTCTTCGCCTGCGAGGAGGCTGGCCGCATAGTTGCCTCCCGTCTTGTTATGGCCCGTGCCGCCTTTTACGGCGCGAACATACTTGCTTTCGACATAAATAGAGACAGGGGCGAGACCGGAGGAGTAATACGCGCCGGAAGGGGAGAGAATTATGTAGAGAAGATACTGTTCTGCTGCTCGAACGCCTACATACGGATCTATACCAATGTATGTCGGACGAATATAGAGAGACGTGCCGGGGGAAGTGGGGATCCAATCCTTTTCCGTGCGGATAAGCTCCACCAGAGAATCAAACAGGAACTGCTCGTCAAACTCGGGCATACAGAGCCTCTGCGCAGATGTCGTCAGTCTGTGTACGTTATCCTTGGGGCGGAACAAGAGAACTCTGCCGTCCTCGGTTTTATACGCCTTGAGTCCCTCGAAGCACTCCTGAGCGTAATGCAGTACCGTCGCCGCCGGAGAAAGCTCGATGGGACCATACGGCTGTATCTTAGCGGATTTCCAGCCCGATTTATCCCGCTCCAGCATGAGCATATAGTCTGTGAATATATGACCGAATCCTAACTTCGTCTCGTCAGTAGGCTTTGCCTTGAGCTGTTTTCTCTCTACAAATTCCAATTTCATTGTGTTGTTCCCCTTTCGTAACAAACCTTATATATCTTCAAAAATATTGTCGTGTATCAATATGGCTCGTCTCGGTATTCCTCGGCGATGAGTACGGGCTGAGCCTTACCTGCGCTCAACTCAGCTATGAGCTTCAAGAAGCGTTCCTGCCTATCCGGCGGGACATAAAGACTCGCGCCGACGTCCGCCGCATATTCTACCGCTTTCTCCTCATATCCCTCGGCAATCAGCGCCGACTGGGCTTTCCCCCATATTTTAAACGGCAGGCGTACATTAAAAACCAAGCTGGGCACACGCACCACTCTCGAGGCCGCTTTCACCGCCTCCGCCACACTGCCGGAATAAGCCCGGACGAGACCTCCCGCCCCGAGCAAAACGCCGCCAAAATATCTGGTGACAACTGCCAGCACATTTGTCAGCTCGTTCTTTTTCAGCACCTCCAGCATAGGGACGCCGGCCGTCCCCTGAGGTTCTCCATCATCTGAATAGCGCATAAACGCACTGTCCTCGCCTATTATCATAGCAGAGCAGTTGTGCGTTGCGTCCCAATACTGCTTTTTCAGCCGTGTCAATATATCCTGCGCCTGTTCTTCAGATTCTACGGGATACAACCTGCCGTAAAACACTGATTTTTTTATCATGAGCTTTACTTCGCACGGCTGAGTTATAGTCTTGTATTCTCTCATCAGACGAGAACTATCTTGTGATAGACCTTCTTGCCTTTTTTGATGATAACGCCTTTGGCAGCCTGCGCCGCATCTATCACCGCGAACTCATCCGTTACTTTTTCACCGTCAAGCTGAACGCCGCCGCCTTTAATAAGCTTGCGTGCTTCTCCGTTAGATTTAGCCAGCCCCGCGGCGACCATTATCTCATAAACCTTGCCGTCTCCGAACTGCTCTTTGGTAAGCTCTGTCTTGGGCATATTCTCGTTATCTCCGTTTCCGCCAAAGAGCGCTCTGGTCGCCGTCTGCGCCTTATCCGCCTCATCCTTGCCATGTATCATGCTTGTGAGCTCATAAGCGAGAACTTCCTTCGCCTCGTTTATCTTTTCATCCTTGAGCGAGCCAAGTCTGTGAACCTCATCCATGGGCAGGAACGTGAGCAGAGCCAGGCATTTCTCTACGTCTGCGTCGTCTACATTTCTCCAATATTGGTAGAACTCATACGGCGAAGTTTTTTCGGGATCGAGCCAAAGCGCGCCGGATTCCGTCTTGCCCATTTTTTTGCCGTCGCTCTTCAGGAGCAGAGTGAACGTCATGCCAAACGCTGCTTTTTGCTCCTTACGGCGAATAAGGTCTGCGCCCGCGAGTATATTACTCCACTGATCGTCTCCGCCCATTTGCAGAGTGCAGCCGTATTCACGGTTGAGCTCGAGGAAATCGTACGCCTGCATAAGCATGTAGTTGAACTCGAGGAAAGTAAGACCTTTCTCCATTCTGCGCTTGTAGCATTCTGCCGTAAGCATTCTGTTTACTGAAAAATGCGCGCCGACTTCACGCAGAAATTCTATGTAATTCAAGCCGCGAAGCCAGTCTGCGTTGTTAACCATCAGAGCTTTCCCATCGGAAAAATCCAGGAACTTGCCAATCTGTTTTTTAAACTTATTCGCGTTCTCGTCTATCTGCTCGATAGACATCATCTTACGCATATCTGTCTTTCCGCTTGGGTCGCCGATCATACATGTACCGCCGCCTATCAAAGCAACGGGACGATGACCTGCCCTCTGCATATGAGCCATAGCCATAAGCGCGACGAAATGACCGACATGGAGGCTGTCCGCCGTAGGATCAAATCCAATATAGAACGTGACTTTCTCTTTTTCCAGCATCTCGCGCAAGCCTTCGTGTGTTACCTGTTTTATAAATCCTCTCTCACTGAGGACGTCGTAAGCATTTCTCATGCGTTTCTCCTTTGTATTTTGTATTTTTTCTCGTTCAATAAAGGGCGCTGCCCCGTCATTCAACAAATGAACGAGAGGCGAAGCCTCTTAGGGCTTCAGCGGCGGGTTGCACCGCCACTGACAGTTATATTTACAACAATTTTTTAACGGCCGCAGAACATATCTCCGAGTATCTTCATGCCTTTTTTAATTTTGTCTTCGCTCACCATAGTAAAATTGAGGCGCAAAGTGTTGTCGTGACCTCCGTCAGCATAGAAATGCGTTCCCGGGACGTAGGCTACCTTGCGTTTAACAGCCTCGCTGAACATTTCGGTCGCATTAATATTCTCCGGCAATTCCAGCCATATAAACATACCGCCTTCAGGTCTGACCAGCTTTGTACCTTCGGGAAAATACTTCTCCGCCAGATCGCACATAAGAGCGAGCTTGTCTTTATAAAGATCACAGTTATGCTGAATTCCCGCAGGCAGACAGCCCTCGGCCAGATAGCCCGCGACCATGTTTTGTGTCAAATTCGGAGAATGCACATCCGCACCCTGCTTAGCCAAAACAAATTTCTGAATTATAGCGGGATTCGCATAAGCCGCGCCGACGCGCACGCCGGGAGATATTGTTTTTGAATAGCTTATGAGACGAACGACGATGGAATCGTCTCCTTCTTTGTCAAAAGACTTGATAGAAGGCTGGGCTTCTCCCCGGTATCTCAGCTTGCCGTAAGGATCGTCCTCAAGGATTACGCAGTCGTATTCACGGCACAATTCCTCCATTTTCTTCCTGCGGTCTGCCGGGAGAGTGCGTCCTGTCGGGTTTTGGAACGTCGGGATAGTATATATGAATTTAGGGCTGTAATCCTTCAGCTTTTGCTCCAGATCGTCCATAACAATACCCTTCTCGTCCATTTCAACTTCTACAATCTTAGCCTGATGCAGCTTGAAAGTCTGAATCGCGCCGAGAAACGTAGGCGACTCTACGAGGATTACATCGCCGGGATTTATGAACGCCTTACCCATAAAGTCTATTCCCTGAGACGAACCCGTAAGCGTTATCAGCTCGTTCATCTGCGGCTTGAAGCCCTCTTCCTCCAGCGATTTCTTTATTTCGTTCAGCAGATCGTTCGTACCTGACGTTCCGCCATATTGAAGAACGGCGTCGCCGTTTTCTTTTATAAGCTCATACGCCAGCTGCGCCATCTTCTCTTTTGGGAAAGAATCAGGAGCGGGATTCCCTCCCGCGAAAGATATTATCTCAGGGTCTGCGAGAAGTGAGAATATAGCCCTGATAGCGCTGCCTGTTACGCCTTCATATCTGTCTGCAAATCTCAAATTCATATTTTTTAATCACACGGGCGCGTCCGCTTCGCCGTGTATCCTCCACATTTTTTATTCTGCCGTATATATTGCAAAAATCCGCCCATGCGCACGTTTTGGCGCACTAACAGACAAAAGCACGACTTTAACATCAATTATAGACCTTTTCTCACTTCTTATCAACTGTTAAAGACAGAAAATTAACATTTTAATACTTTACAAGCATAAATGCCGCGCAATCAGCTTGCGTACAATGTTCACAAAACTTTTTTCGTGTTGTTTTACAATTTGCATTACATTAATTATAAGCTGCGTAATGCGTTCCCGCTCTGCCGCATAACCTCGCCGTGCCGAACGCATACAATAGACACCTCGGATTTGCAGTCACTTTTCCCGCAATATTTTGGATAATCACAGCGCTTTCTCCCATGCAGGCTGATTATAAAAAACACAAGCCGCCGAGCTCCCATCCGACTGCTTTCGACAATCGCCGGCGCCGCCGTCTTTGCGCTGCTTTTATGATACATTCTGCCGGAGCAATATTATTCCTTCGTTTCATTGAAGCTCTGATATATTGGCTGTTTCAGCTTCATGAAAAAATATAGAATACAACAGTTTTCGCTGCCATAAATGCCGTCCATGCCGTTTTTCCCGTAAAGAAAAGCAAGCGGGCGAAACGACTACTTAAAAAAACACCGTTCTCTCGCCAAATATCTGATACACCATCTCCCTGAGCAGCGGATCTTTCGCTTTGCTCATATCTATCTCTCGCGGACATAGATGAATAAGACGAGTTATCAACGCCTCTTCTGCAGACATTTCTCCCTCGTCGATAAGCACTACGCCTATTCGCATAGCGCCGCTGAATATCTCATATCCGCTCTCTCCTGGAGCAACGCTTACCCTGCCCACGAGCGGCTCTCTGACTGAGACTATATATTTTAGCATACTTATCAGCTCTGCGCCATCAGTATTTATTATATATTCATCACAGCATTTGCGGAGCTCTTCGCTCCACTTCTTAGTCAGATCCTTCATCCTAAATCGCATTATACCATCCAGAGATACTGCACCTCCATCCGATTCCATAAGGCATACCGCTATTCTGTTGCTAATATCAGCGTGCATATCCTCCGGTATGAGCAAACGACGCAGCGTATCTGAAAGTATCCCCGCTTTTTCCTCGTCGGTTAGTATATATAAATCGTCAAGCTCCTTCAAAAGATATGCGACTTGTAAATATTCAATCACAACATCTGAAAGCACATCGGAAAGCATAAAGACGTCCGATCTGTCTTTGCAGTCTACACCGACATAACTTCCATAATTTTTCGTTAGTTCCAGACCTTCGCCCGAAATTATAGGCGCAAGACTTACCTCGTCTGACCAAACGCCCACTATATATTCCAACTCTGCCTCCTCTCACGCCAGAGCAAAAAGCGCTGACTAAACCGCTACATTTAAATTATGCAGCGCACCCGCAAAACGTGCCGCCATATCGGGCAATTCTATTCTGCTCTAAGTTTCATCTTATATTTCTCCAATTAGTGGTCATCGTTCTTAATCTGTTGCTATTACGTCTTATTTAGGTTATACTATAAGCAGCAGAGGAAGATAACTTATTAATTGAAATGGAGGAAGCTGCATGTTATTTGGAATTGACGCATGGGTACTCTGGCTCGCTGCAACGGCGATTTTTGTCATAGTTGAGTTTATCACGGCTTTCCAACTCGTGACGATCTGGTTCGCCGCCGGCGCACTGTGCGCTATGCTTGTGTCTTTCGCCGGAGTGGATTTATTCTGGCAGATATTCATCTTTGCTATGGTCTCGCTTGTCCTGCTCACAGTTGTGCTTAAATTCAAGCCATTTGACAAACAAAAATCCGGCGTGACTCCTACGAACTCTGACAGAGTTATAGGGCAAACCGGACTTGTCATAGAAGAAATCAACCCTACAGAAGGCACGGGACAGGCTAAAGTTCTCGGGCAGATTTGGTCCGCTATCAGCGAAAACGGAGAAATAATACCGGTGGGCATTCCCCTGATTGTCAAAGGTATATCCGGCGTTAAACTGGTCGTCGTTAGGGAAAAATAAGACATTGGAGATTCGTCGTCTCCATGCTTATATTATATCAATTTAAGGAAGGAATTTAACAAATGGGTTTATTCGGTATTATTTTAATCGTAGTAATCGTACTCGTTATAGTAGCTCTGCTGCTCTCCAACATACGCGTCGTGCCTCAGGCTCACGCTATGATAATCGAGCGTCTGGGAGCGTATCACACCACTTGGAATGTCGGACTTCACGTAAAGGTTCCTTTTGTCGACAGAGTTGCATCGAGAGTATCATTGAAGGAAGATTTTCTCGACTTCGACCCGCAGCCCGTTATAACAAAAGACAACGTAACTATAATGATAGATACCGTAGTGTTCTATCAGATAACAGATCCCAAGCTTTACACCTACGGTATAAGCTCTCCTAAAATGGCAATCGCCAATCTCAGCACTACAACTTTGAGAAACATAATCGGCGATCTGGAGCTGGATCAAACTCTAACATCACGCGACATCATAAACGGTCAAATGCGCGCTATACTGGACGAAGCGACAGACGCATGGGGCATAAAAGTCAATCGAGTAGAGCTTAAAAATATCAACCCGCCTGTTGAGATTCAAAACGCAATGGAGCGTCAGATGAAAGCGGAGCGTGAAAGACGCGAATCCATTCTGCGCGCTGAAGGCGAAAAACGCTCTGCAGTCCTCGTCGCCGAGGGTGAAAAGGAATCGGCTATCCTCCGGGCAGAGGCCGCTAAGCAATCCATGATCCGCCAGGCGGAAGGTAAAGCTGAGGCGATCCTCAAAGTTCAGGAAGCTACGGCACGCGGTCTGCAAATGATAAAGGACGTCGAAGCAGACAAATCTCTAATCGCTTTGCGCAGCCTAGAAACTATGGAAAAGGTAGCGGACGGCAAAGCAACCAAGCTCATCATCCCATCCGAGATGCAAAGCCTCGCAGGTATGGCAGCTTCTTTAAAAGAGATAGTTTCAGATTCTAAGCAAGCTGAATAAACAAAACTCCCCCTTATCCGTCACCTCCGGGCGGATAAGGGGGTTTCTTATAAGCGCAGATTGTAAAATAGTATTATTACCGCACATCCATTTTCAAAATTGTATTCAGAAGCACGTCCGCGCCTTTCGCACACCTGTCAATATGAGTATATTCTCTCTCACATTGCGCATGCCCTCCGTTACTCGGCACAAAGACCATAGCCGCAGGCATTATATATGAGAGAAACTGAGCGTCATGGCCGGGGCCGCTGTACATCCGCATATGCGAATATCCCAGCTCTTTAGCCGAAGCCTCGACGAGATTTACATATCTGTCAAAAAATTTCACGCCTTCTCTCGACCAAACCCGCTTTAGTCTGACACTGCACCTCTCCACCTCGCCTTCTAATCGAGCAAGAAGTGCATAAACTCTTTTCATGACTTCTTTATCCTGATGCCGCACATCCAAGCTGAATTTGACCATTTCGGGTACAGTCCTGTATGTGTTTGGCATACAGGATATTTTACCTATGGTATATACCAGCTCTTTTCCTTCTCTGTCTAATTCATTATGAAGAATTTGAATAAGCCTCGCCGCAGAATAGAGAGCGTCTCTTCTGTTTTCCATAGGAACCGCACCCGCGTGGTCCGCTTGTCCTTTGATTGTAAATTCATATCCCGCCGCACAGCACACGCCTTCCACGACGCCTATATCTATACCCGCGTCATCCAGAACAGGCCCCTGCTCTATATGAAGCTCGACCATGCCTATGTATTTTTCCGCAGAGGCACGGTTTTCTAAATCTCCTGCATATCCGCTCTCTTCCAGAGCCTCTCCGAACGTCATGCCTCCGTCCTCAAAATCTGTAGAAACAGAACACATTATCTCTGATTTGCTGTACTTTCCTGTTATCACGCCGGAGCCCATCATTATGGGTTTAAATCTGGCGCCCTCACTATTAGTCCATATGGCCAACGTAATCGGATGCTTATGCGGTATTTTATCCCTTACTATGGTCTCCGCGGCTTCCAAAGCCGTCAGCACACCGAGCATCCCGTCATAATTACCGCCGTGTCGAACAGAATCGCAGTGAGACCCTGCCAGAATCCCGGGCAGGCTGTCGTCCTCTCCGGGCAATGTTGCATATATGTTCGCCATATCGTCCGTAAGTATGTACATCCCCAGCGCCGCACATCGTCTGCAAAACTCATTGCGTGCAGATATGTCCGACCGCGTAAGAGAGAGACGTGTTATCCCGCCCAATCCCGTGTTTCCGTATTTTGAAAATGCCTTTATCTTTTCGCCCAAGCGCTCTTTGCTGCATTTATACAATTCTTCACACCAGCCTCTCGGTCGCCTGCCGCCGCTCGTATTAAGCTTTATATCTAACGATTATTCATATTAACTTCGAAAGTCTGAGCATAGATATCTTTGATCTGTTCTTCACTCAGATTCACTATACATGTACCTATGTTTTTGGCGCGCATAGCTGTTTTTGTAAATTTCAACACTTCATCCGAAGATATTATCTCTTTTTTCCCCATGTATTCCCGAAGCATATATGTAAGATGGCTTACGCTCGCAAAGCCCAGCGCCTCTACAATCTCAGAAGTAGGTTTAGGAGCAGAGACCGACGCATATTTCAAAAACTCTGCCATCAACAGTCCGTTTGCTCTGCCATGATCTATATTTTTGAAATACGTGAGAGGATAGCCCATGGAGTGAACCACATTCGTCCCCGTCTGCGCTATTACAATTCCACCGAGTGTAGAAGCATAGAGCAAAGCATTTCTATCCTCCGGCGTCAGTTCGGAAAAGAGAAGCTTCTGAAGCATCGGCGCCAAAGAGCGCATTCCCTCCAGCGCAAGCGCAGAGGAGATAGCGTCCGCTCTGACAGAAAGATAACTCTCTATCAAATGCGTCAGAGCATCGACTGTTGTGTTAATCGTAGTAGTCTGACTCAGCTTCATCATGTATTTTCCGTCCAGCAGCGCTACGTCGGGGAACATAAACGGCGCTGAGAGCGGCGTCTTTGTTTGTGCTGCATCGTTTGTCAGAACTGCATATTGCGTGACCTCAGAACCTGTTCCCGCTGTGGTGGGTATGAACGCCATAGGGAGAACTTTATCTTGATATTCGCCGGAGAACAAAGCGTCGCGATTGATATCCTGCGCCGCCAGAACAGCTATTGCCTTGCCCGCATCCATAGGCGAGCCGCCGCCTATGGCTATTACAAAGTCTGCTCCGCTTTCGCGTGCCAACCCGGCGCCCTCGTAAACACATTCTACCGTAGGGTTGCTCATAACTTTGTCATACACCACGTACTGCTGACCATTTTCCTCCAAAGCTCTTTTAACATCTGCGAGCGCTCCGTTTATCTTAGCGGAGTGCTTACCCGTAACGATAATCGCTTTCTCACCGAGTTTCAATGAATCTTTGTTTTCTTCTATACACTTCGCGCCCATTATTATTTTAGTGGGCATATAGAATTTGAGTTTCATACCTTTTTTCTCACTTTCATAATTGATAATTCGAGCCTAAAGCCACTTTAGCAAGTACATAACTTTGCATTTTCACAATTCGGAAAAGCCGTCTAAGCTTTTATTTTATCACAGCTCTGCTGCGCTGTTCCGCATATTCACGCACATACACTCCAATCTTTAAATTCTGAAATTCATCTCCTTACATCCAAGCATAGCAATACTTTTTGCAACGACACATTTCGTGACTTGCAAAAAATAATATATTCACATTATACACAAAATAAATCTAATGTCAATAAGCAAAACGCTCAGACAGCTCATTATACTAGATATTCCGGGGCATTTATCAATCTGCGCGCAAGCCGTTTACATTCCATTTTATTCAAAACAGCAAACAAATATTTTGCATAATCACATATTAGGAATTGCACAATTTGTATTTTCATTCACCTTTACAGCCTGCGTCTGCAGTGAAACGATTTTATTCTGACAATATGATTCTTATTTTCGTTAGAGCATTTCAAAGCCGTTTTGCCTTTTATAGCATCAACGAAACCCTTTCACACGATCAGCTTGCAAAATACTAAAAAATGATTTTTTGCACTTCTTCACGCGCATTCTATCCCGGCAATACAAAACGAGCAGTTCAAACCGCATCTGCTCGTCTTATATATTACTTATTTTTTATTTTTATCTATACTAAAGAATACTGTTCAGAAACTGACGGCATTTTTCTGTTTTAGGCGCGGAGAATATCTCCTCGGGCGTGCCTATTTCCATTATAGTGCTGTCCGCCATGAACACCACTCTGTCCGCAACTTCGCGCGCAAATCCCATCTCGTGAGATACCACTATCATGGTCATACCTTCTTCAGCAAGAGCTTTCATTACGTTTAGAACCTCTCCTACCAGCTCAGGGTCAAGAGCGGACGTAGGTTCGTCAAAAAGCATCATTTTAGGCTGCATCGCCAAAGCACGTGCAATAGCTACGCGCTGCTGCTGTCCGCCGGAAAGCTTAGAAGGATATTCGTTGCACTTGTCGGACAAACCAACGCGCGCAAGCAGATCTTCGGCTATCTCTCTGCATTTCTGCTTATTGTGCTTGCGAACTATCTCCGGAGCAAGCATTACGTTTTCTATTACTGTCTTATGCGGGAACAGGTTAAAACGCTGAAACACCATCCCCATCTCGAGCAGCATCTCTCTCTGCCTGTCCTGATTCACTCGCTCCACACAATGCCCCTTCTCCATATGCAGAAGAAGCTCGTCCTCAATAAAAATCTTCCCGCTGGTGATAGTCTCCAGCTGATTCAGGCTGCGAAGAAATGTAGATTTACCTGCGCCGGAAGGTCCGATTATACATATAACCTCTCCCTGCTCTATTGTCAAATTTACGTCTTTAAGCACCTCGAGAGAGCCAAAGCTCTTGCATAGGTTTTCTGTTCTAATCATGGACATAATTCTGCCTCCTTACTCATATACGGAGAATTTCTTCTCAGCTCTGTTGAATATGTACGTGAAGAACGCCGTGATAATAAGATATATTACCATCGCAGGCAGGTACACCAGAGGAGAAGCATTCGCAGTAGCTATAGTCCGCGTTACGTGAGTCAGGTCTGACAACGCGATTATAGACACCAGAGAAGCATCCTTGAGCACCATTATAAACTCATTGCCCACCGGGGGAATCAGACGACGGAAGGACTGCGGAACTATTACATGACGCATCGTTTGAGAATAAGACATTCCGAGAGCTCTGGACGCTTCGAACTGACCCTTATCTATAGACTGCAAAGCCGCGCGGATTATTTCTGCACAATAAGCTGCAGAATTGAGAGTAAACGCTATGAAGGCGGCTATAAACTGATTGTTGATAGCCAAGCTCGGGCTGAGCAGCGGCAAGCCGTAGTATATGAAGTATAACTGCATGAGCAAAGGCGTACCTCGGAAGAAAAATATGTACGCTCCGCATATTTTATTTATTATTTTTCTCTTGCTCATCTTGCCCAAAGCAAAGAACAAGCTGATTATCAAACCGCATACTACAGATACAATAGTAAGCGAAATTGTAATCTTCGCGCCGTCTATAAGAGCGGGTATCCATATCATAACATCAGCTATAAAGCTCATGAACCCATCGTCCGCTCTCGTTATCGTACCGACGCAGCCTACAAAAGTATACGCTTCGCCCGTTTTTACCTGTTTACCTACTATTACATTTGCAAACCCATAGTTATAGTACGTCTCTGAGTATTTTTTTGTCTTTTCCGCCTCTTTAATAAAATCAGACGGTATACTGTCGTGCATAGCCTGATGCGACGGACAGAACATAGCGAGAATGCAGATAACTATAGCAATGATCAGCAGCACAACTATAGTATTGCGCGTCTTTCGCTTCATGCCTTTTATCCGCCCGACAAATCCCATCTTGGGTTCCAACGAATTCATTAGTATTTCTCTCCTAACTCAGCCGCAGAGCAGCATCAGCGCTGCGGCATGTTTTTTCATGATACGTCTGAAAACACTCTTAGCACGGCAGATTCAGCCGTGCTCAGAACAGTTTTATCCATAAAATTTTTAAAAAAGGCACATGGAGCAAATTTCGGCGAACCATGTGCCTTATAGTCTTTTTTAACGCTTTCTCAATATATTATCAATCCTCTTCGCTTGCGATCCATTCATCATTGATTCTCTGAAGCGTACCGTCATCCTGCAGAGCTTTCAGCGCCGCATTCACAGCGTCTGCCATTTCAGTATTGCCTTTCTTAATCGCTATGCCAAAATACTCAGGGTCAGAAGGCTGCGTCCACTTAATAACAACTCCGTATTCCGGATCTTTTACGTAAGAGCTTGCTACAGGAGTGTCACAAATTACAGCGTCAATTCTGCCCAGCTTGAGATCAGAAAACGCCTCCGTCATCTTCGCATACGAAGATGTCTCGCACTGTATCTCGCCTGCGTCAATAAGGTCGTTGAGGTACTCGTCTGCAGATGTGCCGCTCTGGTACCCCACCTTCAGTCCGTTTACATCTTTTATGTCGTTTATTTCTTTGTCAGAATCAGGCATAACTGAAATTGTCTGATAATTTTCAAAATACGGGTCGGAAAAATCTACAGATTCTTCGCGCTCAGGCGTAATCGTGCAGGAAGATATAACCACATCGTATTTGTCCACTTTCAGACCGTCAAAGATTCCGTCCCAAGCTACATTATTGAATTCAACCTCCAGCCCGAGCTTTTCGCCCAAAGCTTCAGCCAGGTCGATGTCAAAGCCCATAGGAGTCACGCCGTCATCTGCGAATATTTCCATAGGCGGGTACGGTATCTCTACTCCGACAGAAAGAACTCCGTCTTTTATAGTGGAAGGCGTCGCTATGTCAGTTGATTCTGCACTCTGCGTACTTTCTGCTGTTTCTTCAGCAGCGGCGGAAACATCCGCGCTTTCAGCAGGAGCCGAGGATGAAGTGGAGCCGCCGCATGCAGCAAAACCAAACAACAAAGCTGCGGAAGCAAGCATTGCTATTAATTTCTTAGCTTTCATAATTCCTCCAAGTTTTCAGTAAATTTAACTTACTTAAGCGCATTTTTGCGTTTCTTGTAAATAAGACCTATTTAAAATACCATTTTTGCGAGGATATGTCAAGATGTTTATGTAAAAACAGTGTATATTTTATGTTTTTAATGCATAACACGGCAAATATACTGCATAATGCTCTCTCCGATGTGTATTCTGTTCTCTATAAATCATTTTGCTGAAATTACTATTGACAAATAATTACTTTAGCGCAATAATATTAGCATACGAAAATTTCGTATGCTAAACTATGGGAGGCGTATATGACATATCATCAGCTCATGCTTGGCGCTCAATCCATGTTTCAAAATATGGTGATGAACAGAGCGCGTGAAATAGGTCTTCTCCCCGGTCAATCTAAAATACTTGATTACCTCGGAGAGCATGACGGCAGCAGTCTGACAGAAATCGCCGAGGGCTGCTTCCTAAGCAACGCCACGATATCCGGAATAATAGACAGAATGGAAAAAAGCTCCCTGATCGCGCGCAGACAAAAAGACGGCAACAGGCGAACGCACTACATCTATCTGACAGAAAAGGGAGCCTCTGCTTTGCGAGAAATTACCGCTGTGTTTGAAGAAATTGAAGAAGCGGCTTGGCACGGCATAGATCCTCAGGATCGCGAGCAGTACATGGCCACACTTATTAAAATAAACAAAAATTTGGAGGCAAAGAAAAATGAAACTAAAAAGATCTCTGAGTGAATACGTGCGGCGCTACATTTGCTTCACAATCAGTCTTTTTATAATGGCTCTGGGCGTCGCTATATCTACTAAATCAGACCTTGGAACATCCCCCGTCTCCTGTGTCCCATATGTACTAAGTCTGGGACTCCCGCTCTCTATGGGCGTCACGACTATAATATGGAACGCAGTATTTATACTGGTGCAGATTATTTTACAGCGACGCGATTTCAAGCCTTTTCAGCTGCTTCAGATTGCGACTATTTCCGTATTTGGATACTTTACTGATTTTGCTTTAGCTCTGGTGAGTTGGATAAACGTCGACACATATATAATGCGCTGGGTTCTCTGCATAATAAGCAGCATGGTCATAGCCATAGGCGTATCTCTGGAAGTAAAATCCGACGTACTCATGCTCGCAGGCGAAGGCACGATGACCGTAATTTCCAATAAATTCGGCATAGAATTCGGAAAAGTCAAAACAGGCTTTGACTGCACTCAGATGCTAATAGGCGTGGCTCTCTCTCTATTAATGTTCGGCAAATTGCAAGGTGTACGAGAAGGTACAGTCGCCGCCGCCATACTCGTCGGCGTATTTGTCCGCTTTATATATAAAAAATTCGGATTTATTTTCGTATGGCTCAAGCTCGACAAGCCGCATCAATCCAGAATCGACGACATAAAAAGCGCAGACGCTTAAAAACAAATAAATCATTTTCTTTAACCGTAACTAAAAGGCAGCGTCTATTCTCTGAGAAAGCGCTGCCCTCTATTTATTTTATTTTAAAAATCGCAATTCTGCGGAGTTCGATAATACGGGAGCACATCGCGTATATTCTCCACATCCGTCAAATACATTATCAGCCGCTCAAATCCCATGCCGAATCCGGAATGCGCGGGACATCCGTACCTGCGCAGATCTATATACCACGAAAGCGAAGTTTTATCTATTCCCAGCTCATCCATCCGCGAAGTAAGCTTGTCCAACCGTGTCTCGCGCTGAGAACCTCCCATCAGCTCTCCCGAGCCTGGCACGAGAAGATCCACCGCCGCTACAGTCTCTCCATCGTCATTCTGATACATATAGAATGCTTTTATATCTTTCGGCCAATCATAAACAAAAACCGGCGAATTGAAGTGTACCTCGGTCAGATATTTTTCATGCTCTCTCGCTAAATCCTCGCCATACTCAGGCTTAAAAGAAAAATTAACACCCGATTTTTTTAAAATATCTATAGCCTCTCTGTGCGTCACTCTGGCAGGGCGGGAGTTAAGCAGAGCGTTCAGCTTTTCCTTCAGCTTGGTGCCGTGGAATTTCTGTAAAAAATCCAGCTCGCTTTCGCATTTTTCCATTACGTACTTGACTACGCTTTTCAAAAACTCTTCTTCTATATCCATAACGCCATGCAAATCGCAAAACGCAATCTCAGGCTCTATCATCCAAAACTCCGCCGCATGAGTCTTTGTATTTGAATTTTCGGCACGAAAAGTCGGTCCGAACGTGTATATCTTTCCGAATGCCATAGCGTATGTCTCTCCCTCAAGCTGACCGGATACAGCGAGGCTCGTATGCCGTCCGAAAAAATCGTCGGAGAAACTCTCATTCTGAGACAGAGGATTCAGCGTCGTGACTGTAAATGTATTCCCCGCTCCTTCTGCATCCGCCGCAGTTATTATCGGCGTGTGTACATACAAATATCCGTTGGATTGAAAATACTCATGGACAGCCATCGCCGCCGTGCTGCGCACACGCATAACAGCTTGAAAGAGGCGTGTACGCGGTCTCAGATGCGCTATCTCACGCAAAAATTCCAGCGAATGCTTTTTAGGCTGCAAAGGATAGGCTTCCTCACAATCTCCGAGCAGTTCAATTCTGTCTGCTCTTATCTCTATTCCTCTGGGAGCGCGGACAAGCGTCCCTCCGGCCTTTACTGCGCTCCCGTTGCGTATCGCACGCACTGCTTCTATATCCGATATTTCCTCTCCATACACGATCTGCAAGCTCTCAAAGCAGCTTCCGTCGAAAAAATCCATAAAGCCCTGAGCTTTCTGCCTCCTGTGATTTCGCACCCATCCCGATATTTCTATTCTTTTGTCTATATACAGCTCGCTGTCTGCGAATATTCTCTTGATATTCAGATTTTCGTTTTGCATAGGCGTCCTCCCTTTTATTCTTTAATATACCACCTCTCTGATATTATATCAAGAAAAAAGCTGAAAGAGCATACACGCTCTCTCAGCCTTTTCTTCAATCAAGCCGCTCCATCCGAGCTTTTCAGCCATTCTCCGCTTATTCTCGCAAGAGAAGTCATAAAAGACTTTGCAGATATGTCTGATTTTACTGTAAGCGGTACGCTGTATTCCTCCCCGCCGGCCATTTTGATTTTCAGCATTCCCACCTCATCCCCTGCTTTTACAGGGGCGTTCAAATCTTCCGCTTCTATTTCTTTCTGCATGCCGGAGTCCTCTCCTTTTTTAAGAAGAAGTACGAGATCCTGCGACGCAACCAGCTCAGCCTCCTTTGTATCACCTCCGCTGACCTTGACCTCCGTCACCTTCGCACCTTGTCTGGCTATTTCTTTTACCGTATATACAGACGCTCCGTAATCCACCCCCGCCTTTGCAAATTTAAACCTGTCGGATGAGGATTTATCTCCCATCACTACGCATATGTATCTGGCGTTTCCGCTGGCCAGAGATGCAGCAACATGATAGCTTTCTACCCCGACAGAACCGGTCATCATTCCATCGCAGCCCTCACGCACCAGCCTATTCGCGTTTGACATCTCGGTTTCTCTTCCCGATTTATGTGTAAAGCTTTCCAGCCAAAGCGAGCTATATTTGAAAAACGCCGAATGCTTAGACAGCTCTGCCGCAACTCTGGCTGCGTCCAACGCACTCATAGTGCTCGCCTCAGAGAGGCCCGTGCAGTCGGCGAAGCTCGCCCCCAGCTCCATCTGAGACGCGCGCTGATTCATTAGCTGGACGAACGCCGCCTCGCTGCCGGCTACGCTCTCCGCAAGAGCGACAGTAGCGTCGTTAGCGCTGGACATAACCATTGGTTTCAGCAGTTCTTCTATGGTATACTCCGCACCCGCATCCAAAAACACCTGTGTGCCTCCCTGCGCAGCCGCTTCTTTGGATATGCGCACGCTATCCTGAACGCTCACCGTCTTGTTGTCTATTGCCTCGTATATGAGCAGACAGCTCATCAGCTTGGTCAAGCCTGCCGCCGGCATTTGCTCCTCGCCTCCTGCGGAAGCTATTACCGTCCCTGTATTCGCCTCTATAAGAGCATACGCTTTCGCATCCGTATCTCCCCATTCTTCAGCAGCGGC
>UQXU01000015.1 GCA_900545085.1 uncultured Eubacteriales bacterium | reverse complement strand
CTCTTCAATTCGGCACGGCCGGCCTGCGCGCAGTCATCGGTATGGGGACGAACAGAATGAACATCTTTACCGTCCGCCGTTCCACTCAGGGTCTGGCAGATTATCTCAACTCAGTAGGCGCAAAAAAAGGAGTCGCCATAGCATACGACTCGCGCAGAATGAGCGACGTTTTCGCTAAAGAAACAGCTCTCGTGCTCGCGGCTAACGGTATAAAAGCTTATCTCTACAGCACGCTCCACAGCGTACCTCAGCTCTCTTTTACAATACTTCATTTAGGGCTGGACGCAGGCGTAGTGATAACCGCGAGCCACAACCCAAAGCAATACAACGGATACAAGGTTTACGGCCCCGACGCGGCGCAGATAGGCGTAGCTCCCGCCGCCGCCGTAACCAAAGCTATCGAAAACACGGCGGACTATTTCGACATAAAAACCATGGACGAACAGACCGCCCTCGACGCCGGCCTGCTGGAATATATAGGCGAAAGCATGGACGAGGTTTACTTCGGCAAAGTGCTCTCCCTCTTAGACCTGAACCTGATAAAACAGAACGCCGACAAGCTCAGCATAGTCTACACGCCTCTTTTCGGCTCGGGATTTGTCCCCGTAACCAACATTCTAAAGCGGATGGGCGTGACGCTTTATGTTGTCGAAGAACAATCTCAGCCGAACAGCAGCTTCCCCGGGCTGTCCGCTCCCAATCCCGAAAACGCTGAGAGCTTCGAAAAAGCAATTGCTCTCGCAAAGGAAAAAGACGCCTCTCTGATACTCGCGACGGACCCGGACTGCGACAGGTTAGGATTGGCAATACGCGAGAAAAACGGCGGCTACCAAATACTCTCCGGCAACCAGATCGGCTGCCTGCTTCTTGATTATGTCATAAGCAAGCACTCTGATTCTCTGCGCGGCGACGAGTTCACAGTCAAATCCATAGTCTCGTCCCCCATGGCAGACGTCATCGCAGAGCAAAACGGAGTTGAAATGCGCAGCGTACTCACGGGCTTTCGATTTATCGGAGAGCAGATAAGGCTGGCTCAGGAAAGCGGCAAAGGCAAATTTCTTTTCGGTTTTGAAGAGAGCTACGGCTATCTCGCGGGAACATTCGTCCGCGATAAAGACGCCTCCATCGCCTGCGCGCTCTGTGTAGAAATGGCGTGCTATTATCACGCGAAGGGCATGACTCCCGGAGACGCTCTGGACGCCATGTACGAGAAATACGGCTATTTCGCAGAAAAAGTCATATCTCTTACACTCGACACCCTCGATGGCATCGCGCGTATAAAAAACGCCGTAAATACTCTGCGCGAAAATTCTCCGTCCTGTATAGCCTCCCGCACGGTTCTCTCTCTGGGAGATTATCTCAACGGCACTATCACAAAATCCGACGGCGCCGTTCTGAATACAGGACTTCCCGAGACCAACATGCTGATATTCGAGCTGGACGGCGGCCGGCTGATACTCCGCCCCTCCGGCACAGAGCCCAAGCTCAAAGCATATTGCAGCGCACGCGGCGACAGCAGGGAGAGCGCAGAACAATACCTCGGCGAGCTTGAAAAAGCAGCAAAGGAGCTGATGAACAAATACCTCGGCTAATCGGCCTGTAATCTTCAAAATAAAACAGACCGAGTTCGCTTTCGCTTTTTGAACCGACCTCCAAAAATCAGATCTAAAGTCTGACGATTGTGAGGTCGATTTTTATTCTGATTTTAAAAGTATTATTCTTTTGCACACTCATCATTATATATAAATATATAAAAGCAAACGTCCATGCCTCCCATAGCAAAAAAATAAATGTAAAATTCCTCTAAAAAAGCGCTCAGAAGGCGTATTTTACGCTGTTTTGTGCTATAATTACACAATAGCGCCTGATGCGCAAAATATTTTTATGCACCAAGGAGCATGTATGCTTACGATACTGGCGAACGCTAAACTCAATCTGTTCCTGCGCGTGACCGGAAGACGCGAGAACGGTTATCACGATTTAGACATGGTCATGCAGTCTGTCGATCTTTCTGATACTCTATATTTTGAAAAATCTGACGAAATTTCAATCGAGAGCGACGCTCTGCCCCTATGCAAGAGGGCAGCGGAAGCTTTTTTCGCTCACACGGGAATCAAAGGCGGCGTAACCATAAGAATAGACAAGCGCATCCCCTTCCAAGCAGGACTCGGCGGCGCAAGCGCAGACGCAGCAGCTACACTCGCCGCTCTCATGCGCCTGTACGAAACAGAGATACCCGAACCTGAGCTCATGGAAATCGCGGTCAAGCTCGGCGCGGACGTGCCCTTCGCTCTTACAGGCGGATGCAGACGCGCAAGCGGCATAGGCGAAAAGCTGACTCCGATTGTCAACGCAATGCAATGCGTATATCTAATTCTCAAGCCCGACGCAGGAGTATGCACAGCCAGCGCATTCAAATTGTATGACGAACATCCTTCTCTAACCGATATGGATTCGGCGCAGGCGGCTCAGAGCATAGAGCGCGGAGATATATCTGCTTTCAGCGGTATCGCATTCAACGCATTGGAGCAGGCAGCCTCCGAGCTTTGTCCTCAAATCGCCCGCATTCTGGAATATCTGAAAGATAAAGCGGACGTCTGCTTCATGACAGGGAGCGGCAGCGCATGCGTCGGCATTTTCCGCGACGAATCCGCAGCTAAAAAAGCTTTGGAAGGAGCGGGCAATATGGCTTCCTTCAGCACAATAGTCCGCGCTGCGCAAAGCGGCTACGTTATCTCCGCAGTTTAATCCAAAATAACACATAAAATAACATTAAGCGCTCATATAGAACAAGGATAGAAATGTTTTTTGCAGATAAATTAAAAGACTACGAAATATTAGACACCGGCGACGGAATGAAGCTGGAGCGCTGGGGCGGCATAACCCTGGCGCGGCCCGACCCGCAGACAATCTGGCCCAAGCAGCGTCCGGAGCTTTGGCGCAAAGCCGACGCTCTCTACCACAGGAGCAGCAAGGGCGGCGGAGCATGGCAGTTCAACACCAAGCTTCCCGAAAGGTGGACCGTAGGCTACGGTCCTTTAAAATTCTATGTCCGGCCTACCGGTTTTAAACACACAGGTCTCTTCCCCGAGCAGTCCGCAAACTGGCAATTCTGCATGGACAATCTCCGCCCGGGGGATAAAGTCCTCAATCTCTTCGCGTACACGGGCGGCGCGACGTTGGCGTGTGCCCAGGTCGGGGCAAGCGTGGTTCATGTCGATTCAGCCAAATCAATGGTGGGATGGGCGCGGGAAAACGCAGCTCTTTCCAAGCTCGCCGACAGGCCTATACGATGGATTGTAGACGACTGCCTGAAATTCGTCAAGCGCGAGCAGCGCCGCGGAAATCACTACGACGGTATAATAATGGACCCTCCCAGCTACGGCAGAGGCGCCGACGGACAAATCTGGAAGGTAGAAGAGAATCTCTTCGAGCTGGTAGAAGAAGCGGCTAAACTTCTGACAGATAATCCCCGCTTTTTTATAATCAGCTCCTATACTACAGGACTCTCCGGCGTAGTAACCGCAAACATGCTGCGCATCGTCACGCCCGGCGGAAGCGTAGACTCCGGCGACCTCGTGATACCTACTCAGACCGGCGTACTGCTCCCCTGCGGCACGACCGCGAGATGGACGCCATGAATAAAATAATTTACGAAGACAACCACCTGCTCGTAGCAGTAAAACCCGCCGGCATTCCCGTTCAGGCCGATTCCTCCGGAGACGACGATTTTCTCTCTCAGCTAAAGAGATATATCGGAAAAAAGTATAACAAGCCGGGCGCGGTATATCTGGGGCTTTTACACAGATTGGACAGACCCGCTTCCGGCGTAATGGTCTTTGCACGGACGAGCAAAGCCGCCTCTCGTCTGACTTCTCAGTTCAAAAAGGGCAGCATCGGAAAATACTATCTCGCCGTGGTCGAGGGAATACCGCCGGAAAGCGGCAAGCTTCGAGATTTTCTGCTGAAAGATCACGAAAGAAATATAGTTCGCACCTGCGCTTCCGGCACTCCCAACGCCAAAGAGGCTATACTCGAATACCGCCGGCTCGCGGTCTGCGGCGGCCGAAGTCTTGTACGCATAAAACTCGGCACAGGCAGATCACATCAGATACGAGTGCAATTTTCCTCTCGTGGATTTCCTCTCGTCGGCGACAGAAAGTACGGCAAATCATCGGCAGGAGATTTAGCTCTTTTTTCCCACAGGCTGGAGCTGACTCACCCGACAACCAAGGAGCAAATGGCGTTTTACGCTCTGCCCGAGGGCGGCGCTTTTGCACAGTTCGACCTCAATGGCTTTTCCGACATAATATGACAAAAACAACTCTCCGACAACACGATATTCGGAGAGCTGTTTTTTATTCGCTTCGTTCTGCACTTATTCTTCTATTTTTTCTATTTCTCTATAGCTATTGAACTGCATCGACAGTTCTCATAGCCAGAATAGTTTTTCTGATTAGGTCGTCCAATTCCCAGCCCAGCATTTCCGCCCCGCGTTCTATCACCTCGCGCGAGCAGCCCGCCGCGAATTTGGCGTTCTTGTATTTTTTCTTCACAGACTTGACCTCAAGATCCTGTACGCTTTTGGACGGGCGCATTATCGCCACGGCTCCTATCAGGCCTGTAAGCTCGTCCACAGCGTAGAGCACCTTTTCCATCTCGTGCTCAGGCTGCACGTCCACGGTCAGCTTGTACCCATGGCTCGCAGCGGCATGTATCAGCCTTTCGCTCAATCCGCGCTCCCGCATTATCTCCTGCTCTTTTATGCAGTGCTCCTCCGGATAAAGCTCGAAGTCTAAATCGTGCAGCAATCCCACAATTCCCCAGAAGTCAGCCTCATCCTCATACCCAAGCTCTGCGGCAAAATATTTCATCACGCCTTCAACTGTCAGCGCGTGCTGTATGTGAAAAGGCTCTTTATTGTATTCTTTCAGCAGCTCAAGCGCCTGCTCTCTGTTTATTTCATTGCTCATTTTCTCAGACCTTCTTTCTCATTGCACTTTCAATGTTATCCAGAGCTTTTTTAAGCGTTGTGCGCGGGCACGCTATGTTCATGCGCATAAAGCCTGAGCCCCCGACTCCAAAGGTATACCCTCCGTTCATCCATACGTGCGCTTCTCTTTTAAAAAACTCCTCCAGCTCTGCATCTCCAAGTCCCAGTCCGCGGCAATCCAGCCACATAAGATACGTTCCCTCCGGCTCTGCCATGCTTATCTCTTCTATACTCTCCAGCCTTTCAGCCAGATAGTCGGCGTTGCCCTTCAGGTACTTCAAAAGCTCTTCCAGCCATGACTCTCCGAAGCGGTACGCCGCCTCCGTCGCAGCTATAGCCATTGTATTCAGATCTCCGTAGCCTGTCCTGCTGCATTCTTTCCGGACTTTTTTTCTGACGTCGGGGTTGCTTATAAATAGATGAGAGGCTTGCAGCCCCGCCAAGTTAAACGTCTTAGACGGCGCGGTACATATAACAGATATGTCGCGCACCTCGTCCGACAGCGCGGAGAACGGTACGTGCTTATGCCCCGGATATACAAAATCCGAGTGTATCTCATCAGAAATCACATACACACCGTATTTTAAGCATATTCGCGCAAGCTCCCTCAGCTCTCCTTCTGTCCATACGCGAGCCACCGGATTATGAGGCGAGCACAAGAGAAACAGCTTTACATTCTCTTCCCTAATCTTTCGCTCTATATCCTCAAAATCCATTTCATACCTGCCGTTCCGCTGCTTCAGCTCTGATACCGCAAGCTTTCTGTCATTCGAATTAATTATGCTGACAAAAAGATGATATACCGGCTGACAGATCATAACCGCATCTCCCGGCTGAGTCAAAGCACGTATAGCCGCGCCTATGCCGAATATGACTCCGGGCGTCTTCACCATTTCTTTTTTGGATACAGCCCAATCCATCCTTGCTGCATACCATCCGCATACTGCTTCTGCGTATCCGTCTGATGTACCCGTGTATCCGAATATGCCGTGCTGCGCCGTCTGAATCAACGCCTCCTCAACCGCCGGAGGAGCTTTAAAATCCATATCCGCTACCCACATAGGAATAAGCTCTCTGTCGTCCGTTTTGTATTTTATCGCGCCTGTGCCGCGTCTTTCATGGATAACGTCAAAAAAATCCGAATTAATTTTATATTCTTTCATATTATTACGCCCTTTTCAAATTTTTTTATTAATGCTTTTCTTTCTGTAGCATATTATAGCACACCGGCGCAAAAACGGACGGCATTTTCTATAGAGTTCAAACGGACGCATCTCTAACACCCACTGCATATTTCCTATGCAGTTAATATGAATTCAATTTTACAGCAGTATTTAGCTATTGTCAACCAAAAACTTTCCTGTTTTTTTGAAAACAGACTTGACATACTAATTTACTAGGATTATAATAAAAACATATTAATTCACTAGGATTTATAGTATTTCCTTTGAAATAATATCTGACTGTAAAAATCAAACTTATAAGGAGTATGAGGCATGAAAACGTATAAAACCATTACTGAGCTGATAGGCAACACTCCCCTTCTGGACATCACAGGAGACAGACCTGCTGCGATATTAGCTAAGCTGGAGTATCTCAACCCGGCGGGCAGCGTTAAAGACCGCATTGCAAAAGCAATGATAGACGACGCGGAAGAAAGAGGACTTTTAAAAAAAGACTCGGTTATCATCGAACCCACCAGCGGCAACACAGGCATAGGTCTGGCCGCCGCGGCAGCAGCGAGAGGATACCGCATTATCCTTACAATGCCGGATACAATGAGCATAGAACGACGCAATCTTCTCAAGGCCTACGGAGCGGAGCTCGTCCTCACTGATGGTTCAAAAGGCATGAAAGGCGCCATCGCCAAAGCGCAGGAGCTGGCGGAATCTACTCCCAACAGCTTTATTCCGGGTCAGTTCACAAACCCTGCCAACCCGAGAATACACAGAGAAACCACCGGACCTGAAATCTACGCTGACACTGACGGCAAAGTAGATATTTTCGTCGCAGGCGTAGGCACAGGCGGCACTCTCACAGGAGTAGGCGAATACCTCAAATCTAAGAACCCGGATGTAAAAATTGTCGCTGTCGAACCTGCCACATCGCCCGTTCTCTCCGAGGGCAAGCCAGGTCCGCACAAAATCCAGGGCATCGGCGCAGGGTTTATTCCGGATACTCTAAATACCGAAATTTACGATGAAATTATTACCGTGAAAAACGAGGACGCTTTCGACACCGGCCGCAGCATCGCTCGCGAAGCAGGGCTTCTCGTAGGAATATCTTCCGGCGCTGCAATTTGGGCCGCCAGAGAGCTCGCAGCCAGACCTGAAAACAAAGGCAAAGTTATAGTCGTTCTCCTTCCGGACACAGGCGACAGATATCTCTCGACACCTATGTTCGCAGAATAACACACGCAAATAATATAAAAAGGCACGGTATCTGCTTGAATCGCAGACATCCGGCCTTTTTGCATTTAAGATAAAATAAAAAATGACCCAAAAATGGGTCATCTTGGCGGAGAAAGAGGGATTCGAACCCTCGCATCCCTTCAGAGGATCTACTCCCTTAGCAGGGGAGCCCCTTCAGCCAAACTTGGGTATTTCTCCAGCTGAATAAACAAATTATAAAATTTTGGCGGAGAAGGTGGGATTCGAACCCACGGTACCTTTCGGTATCACTGGTTTTCAAGACCAGCTCCTTAAACCACTCGGACACCTCTCCATCTGCCCTATGGGTCACGTTTCCGCGCGACGTTAGTATTATATCAAAGACGCACTTCCTTGTCAATTCATTTTTTTATTTATTTTATGCCCGCCGGAAATCTTAATAAAAAACCTCAATTCAAAGAAGAAGATTACATATTTTTATATACAAAGAGCAGAAGAGCTTTGGCCAAAAGAGCTGCGCACTTCTGCTCCGGTGTTCCCTATGAGAACATTCAACGCATTACCTATTTTACTAAAAAACAGAATAATTATCAACACTTGTAAAAAAATCACGTAATTTAATTTTGATTTTTGTCAAATGCCAACTTTAACGCATATATCCCCAAACGATAACTATCCTCTCCGAATCCGAATATGCAGCCCGCGCACGATCTCGATATGACCGACTTATGCCGAAATTCTTCCCGCGCTGCTATATTGCTCAAATGCACCTCTACTACCGGTACGTCTATCGACGCTATAGCATCAGCTATAGCTATGCTGTAATGCGAATATGCTCCCGCGTTTATAACAACGCCATCGTAGTCAGTGTGCGCAGCGTGCAGCGCATCTATTATCGCACCTTCGCTATTACTCTGATAAAAATCAACATCTATATCTAAGCTTTCGGCGTACAGCTTTAGGTCTGCATTTATATCTTCCAGCGTCCTCGTCCCATAAACCTTTTTTTCTCTCTGCCCTGTCATATTGAGATTCGGACCGTTTAAAACAAGTATCTTTTTCATGGTGTTTTCCTGTTGTCTTATCTCTTCGCCAGCTGCTCCAGCATAGCCGACATAGCCTCGTCGCAATCCTCTTGAACAGCTTTAATCCCAAACCACTTTTCAAACGAAAGAGCGCCCTGCCAGAACAGCATAGCCAAACCGTCCATAGTCCTGAAACCCATCTCCGCCGCCCGTTTGAGCAGTTCTGTCGGTCTGGGCGTGTATATCAAGTCTATGACGACAGCCCCCTGTTCCAAAGAGCGAAGAAATCTAAAATTTGCAAACTGAGTGCCCGTGCCCGCCATGCCCAGAGACGTTGTATTGATAAAAACATCGCACCCTCGCACCGCCGCAGATAGATTGCTCCCCGCGTATTCCGCGCCGGAAAGCTCGCATGCACGAGCCACTCTCTCCGCTGTTCTTCCTGCAATGCTGACATGAGCTCCTTCTCTCGCAAGCATCATAGCTATCGGAGCGGAAACCCCGCCCGATCCATATATCGTCACTCGCTTGTCTTTAAATTTAATTCCGTTGCTCTCCGCCGAGAGTACAAAACCCGGAGCGTCCGTAGACGCGCCGTATAGCCTGCCTTCACGCGCCACGACCGTATTCACGCTGTTCGCCTTAACCGCGTCCTCTTCGCATTCGTCCATATACTTCACCGCTTCGCTTTTATGAGGCAGCGTTATGTTGCAGCCGCCGCCCTCGCGCCGCAGCTCTTCAAAAAAAGCTCCGAGTTCTTCAGTTTTTACCAGCCTCCTCGTATAGCTCGCGTCTATACCATGATTCTTCATCAGCACGTTCTGAAGTATGGGTGAGAGGGAGTGATTGATAGGATTACCTATTACATAGTATTTCATATCATAGCCTTCCTTTTTGTTTATGCCTAATAAACTAAAATTGATTTATAAAAATTCATCTTAATTAAAATTAAATAATTTAAATTAAATATTCTCAGCCGCGCATTAATCTTCCGTCACAGTGAACTCTATATGAAGATAGTCAAAATTCACCGGCTCAAGAAAATCCTCCGGCAGAAATTTCGTGGCGTTAAACCTCGAAAGCTCTTTTGCATGTTTCGTAACCCAAACAGGCTCCGAAAGATCTAACTCTCGATAAACCTTCTCCATACAATCCGAAAGCGCAAGAGAGACGTCCTCTATGTCACTTTCTGCCGATGCCCGCGCGATAACTTTATTTTTCTTGTGCAGTGCTGCAAATAAGCGCATAATTACTCCTTTTCCCATAGATCGGCTTTCAAGCCGTCTGCATTAGTATTTTATCATATTTACGCGCTATAATGATAGGCAGAGCGCCTCTTTTTTTATAAATTACGAAAACAATAGTCAATCAATAAAAAATACGAGAAAAAATTAACAAACTACTTGCTTTTTTCTATAAAAAAAAGTAGAATTAATATATACGTGATTTATTGCACAAAGATTTGTGCTATAAGATAAATCATTGTCGCGTGCTCTGCACAATCTTTATTAGCGAGGTAAAATACTTTGGGAAAGACTCTCACTTACAAGATACTTGAATCTCACCTCTGCTCAGGCTCTATGACCCCCGGCGATGAGATTTCTATTAAAATAGATTATACTCTCACACAGGATTCCACCGGCACCATGGCATACCTTCAATTCGAAGCTATGGGCGTAGATCGCGTAAAAACCAAAAAGTCTTTGGCTTACATAGATCATAACACTCTGCAATCGGGATGCGAAAACGCTGACGATCACAACTTCATCGCATCCATAGCGAAAAAACACGGTATATATTTTTCCCGTCCCGGCAACGGCATATGCCACCAGGTCAACCTCGAGCGCTTCGGCGTGCCGGGAGCAACGCTCCTCGGCTCTGACAGCCACACTCCCACAGGCGGCGGCATAGGCATGATCGCGATAGGCGCAGGCGGGCTCGACGTGGCGGTTGCTATGGCAGGCGGCGCATACTATCTCAGCATGCCCAAGGTTGTCGGCGTAGAGCTAAAAGGTCAGCTCCGCCCCGGCGTATCCGCAAAGGACGTAATACTGGAAGTCCTGCGCAGGCTTACGGTAAAAGGCGGCGTAGGCAAGGTCATGGAATATTATGGCGAAGGCGTCAAAACGCTATCCGTACCTGAGCGCGCTACAATCACTAACATGGGCGCTGAGCTGGGCGCTACTACTTCTATATTCCCCAGCGACGAAACCACACGCGCTTTTCTCAAGGCTCAGGGCAGAGAGGAGGCGTACTCCGAACTGAAAGCAGACGACGATTGCGTATACGACGAGACTCTGACGATAGATCTGAGCGCACTCGAGCCTATGGCAGCATGTCCCAGCAGCCCCGACGCCGTAAAAACGCTCCCGGAAATAGGAAAGATTAAGGTAGATCAAGTTTGCATAGGCAGCTGCACCAATTCGTCTTACACTGATATGATGAAAACAGCCGCCATATTAAAAGGACGCACAGTCAGCGAGAACGTCAGTCTGATAATCGCGCCCGGTTCCCGTCAGGTTCTGGATATGCTCGCGAAGAACGGCGCGCTCTCCGATATTATAAGCTCCGGCGCAAGAATTATGGAATGCGCCTGCGGATACTGCATCGGCATGGGACAGTCCCCTGCGACAAACGCAGTCTCTCTCCGCACCTCTAACCGCAACTTCTTCGGACGAAGCGGAACCAAGAGCGCAGACGTATATCTGGTCAGTCCCGAGGTCGCGGCGTCCAGCGCCGTGCTCGGTTATCTTGCAGATCCTACAGAGCTTCTGGGCGAAGATCTCTCTGTGCTTGATATATCCATGCCTGATGAGTTCGTAATAAACGACAACATGATCGTACCTCCCGCCCCCACCTCTGAGGGCGTCGAAATTGTACGCGGACCCAACATCAAGCCCTTCCCTCTTGGCAAGGCTCTGACAGACACAGTAAGCGGAGAAGTTTTACTCAAAATGGAGGACAACATCACTACGGATCATATAATGCCCTCCAACGCCAAGCTGCTCCCCTATCGTTCCAACGTACCTTATCTGGCTACATACTGCCTGACTCCCGTGGACGAAACATTCCCCGAGAGAGCTAAGGCAGCGGGCGGCGGAATACTTCTCGCCGGTCAGAACTACGGCCAGGGTTCCTCGCGTGAACACGCTGCTCTCGCGCCTCTCCAGCTCGGCATTCGCGCCGTCATCGCAAAGTCATTCGCCAGGATTCACATGGCGAACCTAATAAACTCCGGTATAATACCGCTTGTGCTTGCGGACGAATCCGACTACGAAAAGATTGCACAGGGAGATGAGCTTGTAATCGAAAATGCACGCGAGAAGGTGCTGATGCCTGAGTTTGACGTACTGGATAAAACCGCGGGCGAGAAAATACACGTTCGTCTCGAGGTCTCGGACAGACAGCGCCAGATGCTGCTGGAGGGCGGTCTGCTCAACTTCACCGCAAAAAGCAACTGATTTTAGATTTATTTTAAACACCACTCCGGGGAAGAATTTTGCTGCTTCCCCAATCTTGAAACATAGCGGGCGCTGAAACAGCCGGCCCGCAGCCGGGAGGATACGAATGGATAAAGAACTGTTTGATAACGAAAGCCTAGAGTATACCGACCACATTCCCGAAGCGGTAGTCAGACGGCTTCCTAAATATTACAGATACTTGACCGAGCTCATGAGAATCGGCGAAGTCAGAGTTTCTTCCAATAAAATGAGCCGCGACTTAGGCTTCAACGCTTCGCAGATCCGACGCGATCTCAATTGTTTCGGCGGTTTTGGTCAGCAGGGATATGGCTACAGCGTGGAAAAGCTTCGCGACGAAATCGCGCACATACTCGGGCTGGATCACCATTACAATACTGTCATAATGGGCGCTGGAAATATTGGCCAAGCTCTTATAGGCTATCCGAACTTCCGGGATCAGGGTTTTAACATACTAGGCGTTTTTGACATCAACCCAACTGTAGTCGGCCGCATGATACGAGGCGTCTGGACATATCACGTAGATGAGCTGGAAAGCTTCGCAGGCAACAATCGCATTGATTTGGGCATAATCTGCACGCCGAAGAACGTAGCTCAGAGCGTGGCGGATCAGCTGGTATCGGTAGGTGTGCGCGGCATATGGAATTTTGCTCCTATAGACGTTCAGGTGAGGCGCGGCGTCTCTGTAGAAAACGTCCATCTAAACGACAGTCTGTACGTACTTAGCTATCGCATGAATTGGCAGGGCGGTACGCTGGAGCTGGAATAAAATCTAATAAACCCAAAGGGCGAAGCCGCGCTGTTGCCGCTTCGTCCTTTTTTCTTTTGCAGTATAAATAAAAACCCCGCAGCTGCGGGGTAGAGCTGTCAGTCCTCTGTCGTCGTTCTGTCTGACAGCCTGCGATAAAAGCAAATGGCGAACAATCCCGCCAAACCAACAATCACATAAATGATATTGGCAACCAGCCCCGGGCCGAATATGGCAGTAACCACATTGAAGCCGAACAGACCTATGAGCAGCCAGTTCAGCGCACCTATAATTACGATAGTAAGTGCAGTTGCGTTCATCAGCTTATCACTCCTTTCGACTCTATTGTGCGCACAATTATTCGATTTATACCGCACTGCTTCAACCATATATCTCTATTTACATTCCACTCCGTTTGTTATATGATATACTAGACGTTAATTAACATGCGTTTTACTAAAGAAAGGAAAATGTTAATGGCAGGAAGAAAAATAAGACGTTCCGACCAATCGGGCAGAATATCGGCAAAACATAAAAACAAAGCAGCAATTGCAATATGCTGCTGCGCAGCCGCAGCCATAATTGCTCTCATATTGTTTTTGTTTGTTTTCGGCGGACTTAACTCAGAAGCCGACAAAGAAAAATGGCTGGCTGAGGGCACATATATGGAAGGAATAAGCGTAGACGGAATCGACATCTCCGGCATGACTCTAACCCAAGCGAGCGAAACAGTTCTCCCTATAGCTCAGGACAAAATAGAGAATCTAAGAGTAAACTATACCGTACTCGATGCACAATATTCCCTATCCGGCAAAGAGCTCGGAGCCTCTATTGATTTTCAGTCCGTCCTTCGAGAAGCTCTGCTGTACGGCAAAACAGGAAATTTCTTCCAAAGAGCTTCGCAATCCTCAGAAGCAAAAAATAACGGAGTGAACTTCCCTCTGAAGATAACTCTCGATGAACCAACCGTCAAAAAAGCTGTAGAGCAAAAAGGAACGGAATACAACGTCGAGCCTCAAAGCTCGTCTTTAAAAGTCGATACTGAAAACATAGGAAGCTGGGACGACCGCTCCACCCTCACCACCACCGGCAAAGTCGAGATAACCGAGCCGATAGAAGGAAAAGAAGTCGACGCTGACAAGCTCACAAGCGACATAATGGCAGCCGCCCAAAACGACACGCTGGATCAGACCATCGCAGCCACAGTAAACATCACTCAGCCGGAAGCCAATACGGAAACCCCTTCCGACATGGTTCTTATGGCGAGTGCGACCACCTCTTTTGAGGACTCTAAATCGGGCCGACGCTACAACATATGGAAGATGAGTACAGTCGTAAACGGAATAGTCGTAAAACCCGGGGAAACATGGTCCATAAACGACGCGGCCGGCCCTCGCACAACCGAAACAGGCTGGGACAGCGCAGCGGGCATACGCGACGGCTCATATGTGGATGAACCCGGCGGAGGAATCTGCCAAGTCAGCAGCACTTTATACAATGCTCTGCTAAAAGCGGAGGTCGAAATAGTAGACCGTTCTCATCACTCATGGCCCCTCGGTTATGTAAAAACAGGGCTGGACGCCACTATCTCAACGGGCTCTCCTGACTTTGTCTTTAAAAACAATTACGATGTGCCTATAGCTATCGTTGTAGACTGCGACGCAGTGAACAGCAGAAAAATAACTGTAAGCGTTTACGGACCTGCCCGCGACTACGCCGTTAAGCTCGAATCTGACATTATATCTGAAACAGAGCCTACGGAAGAAATGGAAATTATCTATGACAGCAGCATGGATGAAGGCGAAACTCAGATAGTCAAAAAACGGCACAATAAAATAGTGGTAGACGTATACAAAATAAAATATAACCCTGATACGGAAGAAGAGCTCAGCCGCGAGAAGCTCTACACAGACACTTACCGCGCATTCGCCGGTCAGAAGAAGGTCGGTACCAAAACTGTCGAGCCAGAACCTGAGCCGAGCACAGAGCCATCCGCTTCTCCCAGCGCTCAGCCGTCAGCTTCGGCTCAGCCTTCTGCATCTGCTTCCCCATCTTCTGAAGATTAATATTTACAAGTGCGCTTATCTTATAAGCGCACTTTTGTTTTTTGGCGTAATTGTCATTTCACCAAACAAAAAGAGGGGCTTTTTTGCCCCTCTCTTTTCCATTTGTCTTATTCCGCCGCTTCCTCTTCCACTACAAAGCTCTGCTCGCACATTTCCTTCTCGGCGATTAGATCTTCTACCTTTTCCTTAACGTGCATCAGCTCTTCTATGGAAAGCTCGTCGAGCTCGCCGTCGCAGCCGCAGCCAACGTCAAAGCCCTGATCTCTCAGGAAGCTGTCGACCTTATCTTCATGTCTCTTATAGAGATAGAAAGCCGCCGCGCTCGCGCCTACTCCAATCAGAATGCCCTTCAGCAAGGGACGGGATGTGATGAAATTCAACATAATTTTACCTCCTATTTTTACACGCTTTTGCGCTGTTTTCTGTTTTGATTTTTTAACGGATCAAACTCTGAGCGGCGTGCCCTAACACGCGCTCGGCATAGCTCACTCCGGATACGTCTTGCCGAATTGGAGTTAATATGCGTTTGCCTCCTTTTTTACGAACGACATAGTCTTGTATCTGTTTGCCCTTTGGTATCATATGTCTTCCAAAGGTTATAGTCCACGCCAGAGCACACGCTGCCAGACTTCCTCCTTTTGGTACAGAGTTCAGCAGATATACTATGCTCATAACCTCGGGGTCGAAAGACCCGCGATCCCGCAGCTCGGAATATCCATGCTCGAATATCGCACCCAGAGTCGTGAGCAGAGAGAGCCAATGCGTATACTTGGATAGAGCAGATCCCGAAAGCGTAAGCAGCGCGTCTGTAATTATACAGCCCAGAGAGAGCGCTCCGCTGTACGGTATCGAATACGCTTTTCCATCCTCGCGCACTATGCGGATTATCTCCGCGTCTGTCTGTTTCGCCATGCCGGACGCTATTCGCATTATCAGCTCTTCTTCCCCTATGTCGTCTGCCTTATAAATAATCAACAAGGTTCCTATGCGCTCATTGTAAACTACATCTTGTACGCCGCGTATGCTATGCACGTCCCGCAGCGTTGTAGGCTTAAAATGCATTCTCAGACGAAGTCTCCCCTTCGCCGAGTAGAGTACATCCAGCTTGAGCGCAAATATACTATTCATCCGCATCGCCTCCTAGAAATTTGGAAAACATCAGGCGCAAAGAATTTGCCACAACCAAGATCGTGCTGGAATTGTGCAGCATTGCACTCATCAACACGGATATGTTGCTCGCAGCGCCCAATATCAACCCTACTGTGTTTATGCCTATTACCATAGCAAAATTCTGATTAACTATGCGCATTGTTCTGGCGGAGAGCTTCCGAAGCTCCGGGATAGTCATCGGGTCGTCGCGTCCAATTATAATATCTGAGGTCTCCATAGCTATATCTGTGGATTTACTCCCCAGAGAGATTCCTACATCAGCGTATGAAAGCGCCGGCGCGTCGTTTATGCCGTCTCCTACCATTATAACCGTATTTCCGCCGGCCTGCAGCTTCAGTACGGACTGCGCCTTCTGCTCAGGCAGAAGCTCCGCTCGGAAGCTGTCCGCGCCTATCGCCTCGCAAACCGCCCTCGCCTGCTCTGTCATATCTCCCGTAAGCAGCTCTATGTCGCCTACGCCCTCAAACCTCAGAGAGTTCACTGCACGGCGTACATTCTCTCTCGGCCTGTCCGCAGAGAGCAGCACACACGCAAGCACGTCGTCTATTCCAACATACGAAGCTATCGCACCTTCGTTGTCCGGCAGCTGACCTTCGGATAAAACTCCGTTCTCCGTCATGTACTTCATATTTCCAACGCGCACTGTTTTTCCGTCTACCGTAGTTCTGCTTCCTCTCGAAACTTCCGTGACCACCTCGGAATGATGTGGGATTTTCACTCCGCGCTCTTTTCCGTATCTGAGTATCGCACTCGCCAGCGGATGATTGGACGTCTCCTCCGCTGCGAGAGCGTATTCCAATACTTCCTCTTCGGAATATTTATCCGTAAGCATCTTCATAGCCGTCACTTTAGGTCTGCCCTCGGTGACCGTGCCCGTCTTATCAAAGAGAACCGTGTTTGCATTCGCCATATGTTCGAGGAATACTCCGCCTTTTATGAGTATGCCGCGCTTAACTGCGGAATTAATAGCTGCGGAAAACGCCGTAGCCGTAGAAAGCTTTATGCCGCAGGAATAGTCTATAACCAGCATCTTCAAGGCTTTCTGGTAGTTTTTAGTCACCATGTACACCGCAGCACTTGCAAGGAAGTTGAGCGGCACAAGATAATTAGAAAATCTATCGGCGTATCTCTGTATCGGCGCTTTCTGCATTTCGTTAGACTCGACCATGCTTATTATGCGCGAAACCACAGTCTGATCTCCTACTTTAGTCGCTCTCACCGTCAGGTTTCCGCTCTTGACGACCGCTCCCGCATAAACTTCGTCTCCCTTTATCTTCTGCGCCGGCACAAATTCGCCCGTTATCGCGCTCTGATCCACAACGGCTTCGCCCGACAAAACCTGTCCATCCACAGGCAATTTCTCACCCGTATGCACAACCACATCGTCGCCCGGCTTTACTTCATTTATGTCGCACCGTTTCAGTTCTCCATTCTCCAGCAGCTTCCAAACCTCAGATTCGTCAACGCTGAACATGTTTTTAATAGAATTTCTCGTGCGCTCCATAGTATAACTCGTCATGAACTCAGCTATATCCGACATGGCAAGTATAGTCAGCGCAGAGTTCCCGTTCCCGAGCAGCAGAGATGCGACAATGCTGACCACAGTCAAAAAATCAGCATTAGGTCTCTTTTCCGCTCTGATTCCTCTGGCTGCGCTCTTCAGCATAGGTATTGTAAGCACATAACTGACCAGAGCCTGCAAAGACGTCAGCTTACCGAAGACACCCGCCGCCGCGTTCGCACGTCCTTTTAACAGCGTGTTTGAGACGAGCAGCGCCGCGCCTCCCAGAGCAAGCCTGCACTTCAGGGTTTTTGTATCCATAGGCGGTTCCGCCGCGTCGTTTTCGCCCGTCGCCTCCAGATGTCTTTGATGCACAAATATAGCATATCGTCCCATAAGTACGTCAATACTCCCGCGCAGCTCCACAGGATCTGTGCGTTCATAATCATATTCTACCAGCAGACTTCCCGTGGACGGCGTTACAGCCGCCCTTTTCACAAAAGGCAGGCGAGAAACTTCATGCGCTATCTCACGCGCTTCATTTTTAAGATATTTCAGCCCCGTGTAGCTGAGACGCAGACGCCCGCGTATGCTGTGCGCCGTCTTTCCTTTTATCAGCGTCCTTTCTGCCGGCTGAGATGCAGGTAATTTCATTTATAACTCCTCTATAATTACACTTCAATTATACTTCTTTTAGTTTGTTCGTAAGCAGCTTCTTCCCAAGCTCATATAATTCCTGCTCGCTCGGGATTCTCTCGCCCGTGTATGACATATCGACTTTAACGCCGGTATCTACTATTATATCTATCCAGCGCAGCACCTTAGTCGCAGAAGTTTTGTTTTTGTCATATTCTATCAGTATACTTCCCGTATAGACGTTAACCGTTGCTTTCGTCACGCCGGGCAGCATCTCCAACGCTTCTTCTGCATAGTGCATATAAGGATACGCCTCTTTAGGCAGGCGCTTGTATTGTGAAAATTTTATCCTCAGTCTGCCCGGTATATCGCTGACAACCTGCGGCTTTAAAAAACGGCGCAGAAGCATTTCCTGAATGCTCTTCATTATTTACCGCTCCCTTTAGCAATTAAGTTAATCGCCCACCAGAGCATAGTGTACGCACCGGGGAGCGCGGCTTTGTTTTTGCATATTTTAACAATACCCGTAATCCCCAACACACACGAAAGCGCCGTTTTCGCGTCCAACATACCATGCGTTTTTTCCATAACCGCATTGTTCAGCGCTTCTGCGGCATTGCGCATTTCCGTCTCGAACTTGGATTTTTGTCCGGAGCTGACTTCGCCCTCCAGCCCTGCGAGACGCATAACCGCTCCCATAAGAACCTCCGGTTCTACAGCCGTTTCATCATACACCACAAGCAGACTTCCTGTTGTGCTGTTTATATTTGAACGATTTATCACATTGATGCCGGAGAGCGCTCCTGCCAGAGCTGCAGCAAACTCCGCGTCTCCTTTCAGCTTAGGCATATAGAATCTTATCCTCCCGGGGATAGCACTTTTAACCTCCAGCGCTCCGGCAAAAGACGGCAAACCGAGATTATTCTCTCTCGCCTCTTTCACGGGCTTCGCTAACCCTGCCAACATGCCCGCAGCCATAAGCGCCTTGACCCAAGTATTCATACTCTCAATCTCCTTCTTAATAAAATCCGTAGCATCAGCTAACGCCGATTAGCAATGTGTATCTCCCGTTAGGTAAATATTACAGATGTTACATGTATCAAACAATCAACGCATTACCTATTCGTCTAATATCAGTATAACACAGGATATTACAAAACACAACACTTTATTAATACTCTCTCCAATGTTTATTAAATTTTTCACATATTGCCCATACTCCGCACTCTCATTGTTAAGACACAGACTGTAAAAAATGAAAAAACGCCTTGACAATCGCTTTTTTGCCATGTAAAATAGACTATGCGCGGACTTTGGTACTAGCCCCACCATTTTGATGTGCAAAAATCTACTACTATAATAAACAGATAACACTTACTAAAGGAGTGCCTTATAATGAAAACTTACATGGCAACACCTGGCAAGGTAGACCGGAAATGGTATGTCGTCGATGCAAAGGGTCAGACCTTTGGTCGTCTAGCTAGCCAGGTCGCAGCTATACTCATGGGCAAAAACAAGCCCGAGTATACGCCTAACTGCGATACAGGAGACTACGTAATCGTAATCAACGCTTCTCAGCTCGTCTTCACAGGCAAGAAGCTCGAACAGAAAATCTACTACCGTCACACGGGTTATCCGGGCGGTCTGAAAGAGACAAAGTATCGCATCCTGATGCAGGAGAAGCCGGAGCTGGCTCTTCAGCTCGCGGTAAAGAGAATGCTCCCCAAATCCAGCATGGGAGCTAAGATGCTCAAGAAGCTGCACATCTATGCAGGCGCAGAGCATAAGCACGAAGCTCAGCAGCCCGTAGCGCTTGAGCTGAGATATTGAGCGGAGGTCTTCATAAATGGCAAAAGAACAGTTCCTGGGTACAGGCAGAAGAAAAAAATCCGTCGCTCGCGTGAGACTGCTCCCGGGCAGCGGCAACATAACAATTAACAAGCGCGACATCGAAGAGTACTTTGGTTACGAAACGCTGAAGATGCTCGTTCGTTCTCCCCTCGTGCTTACAGACAAGCTCGGCAGCTATGACGTTTTCGTAAATGTACATGGCGGCGGCTACACAGGTCAGGCAGGTGCGATTCGCCACGGTATCGCACGCGCTCTCGTAGCAGCTGAGCCCGATACGAGAACAACAGTCAAGAAGGCTGGTTATCTCACTCGCGACCCGAGAATGAAAGAGCGTAAGAAATACGGCCTCAAGGCTGCCCGTCGCGCTCCGCAGTTCAGCAAGCGCTAAACTTTATCAAAAGTGGTCAAAAACCCCGGAACTACGCGGTTTCCGGGGTTTTTCCTTTTCAAATGGTTTGACGCAATTTGACAGAACGAAGCCTCTTTTAACCCGTTTTCTATGGGTTAAATGGTGGACAACCACCCCAAAAAGAGGGCTTATGGGTTAAAAAATAGGACAACCGAGACGCGATTTTGGGATGCCAAGGGGATGTTTATTTATACATCTCCAAGAGACCTTTTTCGTGAAAACGGTTTGTCTGAATTTGACCTAATTTGAACAAAAGAGAATAAATCTAATCGCCAAGCGCTCAGTATTTTCTACTGGGCGCTTTTTGCGTTTCCGGGGAATTTCATTCCGGGATAAGAAAAGGCCGTCACTTTCAATTTTTGAAGTGGCGGCTTTTTCTATTTCCAGAAGCCATAGAACAATTCAGAAATGAGGTGAAGTCATTGAACACGCAAATCATCGCCATCGCCAACCAGAAAGGCGGCGTTGGCAAGACAACCACCTGCGCGAACCTGGGGATTGGGCTGGCGCAGGCCGGAAAGAAAGTGCTGCTGATCGACGGGGACCCGCAAGGCAGCCTGACCATCAGCCTGGGCCATCCCCAGCCGGACAAGCTGCCCTTTACCCTGTCCGACGCGATGGGCCGTATCCTGATGGACGAGCCGCTGCGCCCCGGCGAGGGTATCCTGCACCACCCGGAGGGCGTTGACCTGATGCCCGCAGACATCCAGCTCTCCGGCATGGAGGTCTCCCTGGTGAACGCCATGAGCCGAGAGACCATCCTGCGGCAGTATCTGGACACGCTCAAGGGACAGTATTCCCATATCCTGATTGACTGCCAGCCATCCCTGGGTATGCTCACGGTCAACGCCCTGGCCGCCGCCAACAGGGTCATAATCCCCGTTCAGGCGGAGTACCTGCCCGCCAAGGGCCTGGAACAGCTGCTCCAGACCGTAAACAAGGTGAAGCGGCAGATCAACCCCAAGCTCCAGATCGACGGCATATTGCTGACGATGGTGGACAACCGCACCAACTTCGCCAAGGAGATTGCCGCCCTGCTGCGGGAGACCTATGGCAGCAAAATCAAGGTGTTCGGCACCGAGATTCCCCATTCTGTCCGGGCAAAGGAGATCAGCGCCGAGGGCAAAAGCATTTTTGCCCATGACCCTAATGGCAAGGTGGCCGAGGGCTATAAGAATCTGACCAAGGAGGTGATAAAACTTGAAAAGCAGCGCGAAAAAAGTAGAGCTGGCTCCATACGATGATTTGTTTTCCACCGAGGAAAGCCGCCAGGATGCCAAGCTGGAGAAGATACAGGAAATTCCGCTGTCTGAGCTGCACCCATTTAAGGGGCATCCCTTCAAAGTCAAGGATGACGAGGCCATGATGGAGACCGCCGACAGCGTTCGGCAGTATGGTGTTCTGGTTCCGGCGATCGCCCGCCCGGACCCGGAGGGCGGCTATGAGCTGGTTGCCGGTCACAGGCGGCACCGGGCCAGTGAGCTGGCCGAGAAAGAAACCATGCCTGTCATTGTCCGAGACCTGGACGATGATGCTGCCACTATCATCATGGTGGACAGCAACTTACAACGTGAAAGCCTGCTCCCCAGCGAAAGGGCCTTTGCTTACAAGATGAAGCTGGAGGCTATGAAACACCAAGGCGCACGGGGGGACTTAACTTCGTCCCAACTTGGGACGAAGTTGCGTGCAGATGAATTGTTGGCGCAGCAGGCTGGTTCGAGTAGGAACCAGGTGCAGCGCTATATCCGCCTGACGGAGCTGATTCCCGAACTGCTGGATATGGTCGATGAAAAGAAAATCGCCCTCAATCCGGCTTATGAGCTGTCCTTTCTCAAAAAAGAAGAACAGCGGGATTTGCTGGACGCGATGGACAGCGAACAGGCTACCCCCTCTCTCTCCCAGGCTCAGCGACTCAAGAAATACAGCCAGGAGGGACATCTGACCCTCGATATGATGCGCGTCATCATGGGTGAGGAAAAGAAAAGTGATCTCGACAAAGTGACTTTCACCTCCGACACCCTGCGGAAGTATTTCCCCAAAAGCTATACGCCCCAGCGGATGCAGGAAACTATCATCAAGCTGTTGGAGGCATGGCAGAAAAAGCGTCAGAGAGACCAGGAACGATGAAAGGAGCCGCCTATGAGGGATATTTCAGCCCGTGAGCTGAAAGGACACAATATCTTGGCCGTAGAGCGTTTTCAGGACAGCACCCGCTGGATGATCGAGTTTTCCGTTCAGCGCCCTTGTTCCTACGGCTGCCCCGGCGATGATATGCGGCTGTTTCTTACGGAGGACGGGTATCAGGCCGCCCTCGTAAGCCAGAAGCGTCGGGAAATCAAAATCAAGCGGTATGCCCGTGTGATCGAGGGCCATGTGCTCGACTTCAAACCGGACAAGCGCCGCCGCCACCCGTAAACTCATTATCACTACGAAAGGAAAGGAATGAATATGTGTACTGTCCAGAGCATCAAAGATGCCATCCGGGAAAGTTGCCAGTCCCAGTATGATATGGAATCCACCGACATTGACCGGGTTTTGCAGACCCTCCCGTTTTCGGAGCATGAGCCGATGTTCAGTCATCCGCCGAAGTACAAGCGTCCTTACCGGCCCTGGCAGAACAACAAAAACAGCTGAAAGCCACAGTCTTTTTCACGAAGGATTGTGGCTTTTTTCATGCCCTAAAATTAGAAAGGAGTGAAGTCAATGGCCGTTTTTCGCATTGAACGGACCAAAGATTATACCGTGATGAGCAATCATCACCTGCGGAACCACGAACTATCCCTCAAGGCAAAGGGGCTTCTTTCCATGATGTTATCCCTGCCTGATGACTGGAACTATACTACCCGTGGACTTGCGAAAATCTGCAAGGAGGGCGTTGATGCCATCGGCAGTGCGCTGCGGGAGTTGGAAACCGCCGGTTACATCGTGCGGAACCAGCTGCGGGACCAACAAGGCCGGATCAGCGACACCGAGTATGTGATTTATGAGAAACCCCAGCCCAGGCAGCCAGAAACGCCAAGGCCGGATACGGCTGTACCAGATACGGCTTCACCAGATACGGAAAACCCGTATCTGGATAAACCGGATACGGAAAAGCCCGCAGAATTAAATATAGAGAAACCAAATACTCAAAAACAAAATACTCATGGAGCAAGTACCGATTCCATTCCCTTCCGGGAAACAGCGGCAGCACAGCTGCCGGAACGGAAAGGAAGGGATGCGATGTCTGTCTCAGAGATAGAAAATTATCGGGAATTGATTCTGGAGAACATCGAGTATGACTATCTGTGCAGAGAGTTTTCGACCTACCGTGAGGACCTGGACGAGATTGTGGAGCTGATGGTGGAGACCGTTTGTGCCAAACGTAAAACCACTCGGATCGCTGGCAGCGACTTTCCCCATGAAGTCGTGCGCTCCCGGTTCTTGAAGCTGGATAGCGAGCATATCCGATTTGTCATGGACGGTATGCAGAAAAACACCACGGAGGTCCGCAATATGAAACAGTATTTGCTTGCAGTGCTGTTCAACGCGCCCACCACGATCAGCAATCACTACACCGTACAAGTCAATCACGATATGAACACAGGCGGCTGGTAAACAGCCGCTTTTCTGTTGCCCGGCAATACCGGGAGAAAGGATTTTGCCATGAAACGACCTCTTGCCTACATTACGGCTCCCTGGAGCAACAACCAGTATGAGAACGCCGAGAACGCTGCCACCTACTGCCGCCAGGTGTACGACGCCGGGTATTCGCCCATCTGCCCGGTGCTGTTCCTGCCTACCTTCCTCAAGGACGAGATTCCCCAGGAACACAAGGACGGGCTGGATATGGTGCGAGACTATCTGCGCCGGTCCCATGTGCTGGTGGTCTGCGGCCACGGCATCGACGAGACCGTGAAGAATGACATCGCCACCGCTGAGCGCCTGCGGATCACCGCTACCACCCTGGACGGTATCCTGACTGTGAAAGGCCAGGGACGCGGGAAAGGAGGTGCGCGCCATGCCTGAGCGTAAGACCGTGGGCCAGCTGATGGAGGAAATGCGGCTCAAGGCCGGGGCGCAGAACTACCACGGCCATGAGTACATGGATTTGGAGCGGTTTGCCGAGGACACCCGGCACATGATTATCTTCGATGTGCTGACCCACGATTCGCCGGTGGGCTGGAAAGGCGAACGGACCCGCCTGTTTCTGACGGAGGCCGGATACCAGAAAAGCCTGGAGAACCAGGAAAAGGGCCACATCAAGATTCTCAGCCATGCCAAGGTGCGCCAGGGACATCTGTACTATGACCGCTCCGATCAGCTGCGTTGAAAGGAGCCTGCCATGATGAAATACCTGCTGCGGCGGCTGGTGGTCCCGCCTTAGTATCAAGCGCCACCCCTGCAAAATCCGTGGAAAGGAGGCGATGACCTATGCAGGAGGAAGTGGAAAACAGGACTTTGACGCTGGTAGTCAGCGGAACAAAGTTTACCGGGCGGCTGTTTAAGGCCGCCATCACCAAGTACCTTGCCCACCGCAAGGAAAAGAAGCTGCAAAAGCAGAAAAGCCGGGATACCCCCGTGATTCCCCACGGCAAACAGACGGTGAAGCAGCTGATCGGCCAGAATCAGGGCGTTTCCAACATCGAGATCACCGACCCCTCCATCAAGGAGTTTGAAAAGATCGCCCGGAAATACGGCGTTGACTATGCGGTGAAGAAGGACCGCAGCAGCTCCCCGCCCAAGTACCTGATCTTTTTCAAAGGCCGCGATGCGGATGCCCTGACCGCTGCCTTTACCGAGTACACCGGCAAGAAGGTCAGAAAGGCGCAGAAAACAGAGCGTCCGTCCGTGCTGGCAAAGCTGAGCCAGTTCAAAGAGCTGGTGAAACACGCCGTTGTGGACCGGAACAAGCGGAAGGAGCTGGAACGATGAAGATGAAAAAGCAACTTGACATCAAAAAGCTCCTTTTGCTGAATATGCCCTATATCCTGATGGGGCTGTTCGCAACCAACTTCGGTGAAGGATGGCGGATGGCCGTGGGTGCGGACGCTTCGGCAAAAATGCTTTCGTTCTTCTCCACGCTGCCGGTGGCGCTGGCCAGCTGGTGGCCCAGCCTGCACCCTTTGGACCTGCTGGTGGGGCTGTGCTGCGGCGCTGGCCTGCGATTGGCCGTGTATCTCAAAAGCAAGAACGCCAAGAAGTACCGGCACGGTATGGAGTATGGCAGCGCCCGCTGGGGCACCCATGAGGACATCGCACCCTACATCGACCCGGTGTTCCAGAACAATGTGATTCTGACTAAAACCGAGAGCCTGACCATGAACAGCCGCCCCAAGGACCCCAAGACCGCCAGAAACAAAAATGTGCTGGTGATCGGTGGCTCCGGTTCCGGCAAGACCCGCTTCTGGCTGAAACCGAACCTGATGCAGATGCACAGCTCCTATGTGGTGACAGACCCAAAAGGCACCATCCTGGTGGAGTGCGGCAAAATGCTTCAGCGCGGCACACCCAAGCTGGGCAAGGACGGCAAGCCCATGAAGGATAAGCACGGCAAGGACATCTATGAGCCTTATCGGATCAAAGTCCTCAATACCATCAACTTCAAGAAGTCCATGCACTATAATCCCTTTGCCTACATCCACTCCGAAAAGGACATCTTGAAACTGGTCACGACGCTGATCGCCAACACCAAGGGCGAGGGCAAGGCCGGGGACGATTTTTGGGTTAAGGCCGAGACGCTTTTGTACTGCGCCCTCATTGGGTATATCCACTACGAGGCCCCGGTGGAGGAACAGAATTTCTCCACCCTCATCGAGTTCATCAACGCGATGGAGGTCCGGGAGGATGACGAGGAGTTCAAGAACCCCGTGGACCTGATGTTTGACGCGCTGGAGGCAGAGAAGCCCAACCACTTCGCCGTCCGTCAGTACAAAAAGTACAAGCTGGCTGCGGGCAAAACCGCAAAATCCATCCTGATTTCCTGCGGTGCGCGCCTTGCCGTGTTCGACATCGCGGAGCTGCGGGAGGTCACGGCCTACGACGAGCTGGAGCTGGATACCCTGGGAGACCGGAAAACCGCCTTGTTCTTGATTATGAGCGACACGGACGATAGCTTTAACTTCCTGATCTCCATGTGCTACACCCAGCTGTTCAATCTGCTCTGCGAAAAAGCGGACGATGTGTACGGCGGGCGGCTGCCGGTCCATGTGCGGTGCCTCATTGACGAGGCCGCCAATATTGGACAGATCCCTCGGCTGGAAAAGCTGGTTGCCACCATCCGAAGCCGTGAGATTTCCGCCTGCCTGGTGCTGCAAGCACAGTCCCAGCTCAAAGCTATCTACAAGGACAACGCCGATACCATCATCGGCAACATGGATACCTCCATCTTCCTGGGCGGCAAAGAGCCGACAACCCTCAAGGAGCTGGCCGCCGTGCTGGGCAAGGAGACCATCGACACCTACAACACCGGCGAGAGCCGGGGCCGCGAGACATCCCATTCTCTTAACTACCAAAAGCTCGGCAAAGATATGCCATACTTGTTCGTGAAGAGTTCAGTTGCCTTGAATTTATCATGAACAG
>UQXU01000014.1 GCA_900545085.1 uncultured Eubacteriales bacterium | reverse complement strand
GTAGACGTGGTCAGCGCGCAGGATATGTACGAAGCTGTGCTGGCGAATTTTGATGATGCCGATATAGTGATAAAAGCGGCGGCTGTCGCGGATTATACTCCCGCAAACAAGCAGACGGGCAAGATGAAAAAAGGCGATGACTTTGCGCTGGAGCTTGTTCGTACTACGGATATTCTCAAAGAGCTTGGCGCGAAGAAAAACGGTCAGGTGCTCGTGGGCTTCAGCGCGGAGACTTCCGACTTGGAAAAAAATGCTCAAGGCAAGCTGAAACGCAAAAATCTGGATATGATAGTGGCAAACGATGTATCGCGCAGCGATATAGGCTTTGGCACTGACGAAAACGCTGTAACGATTTATTTCGCTGACGGAAGAGTGGAACAGCTGGAAAAGGCGCCTAAGTCGCAGATAGCATCTTCAATACTTGACTTTGCACATGCGCTGCTTTAATCTGCTTTTTGATGTACGATATTGTTGAACAACCGGGCGGCGTGCTTTATTAAAATGAGAAGATACGCAGAAATAATCGTAGACGTTGCGCACAGCAATGTAGATAAGATATTTGACTACCTGTTGCCGGAGGGAATGGACGTCTCCCCCGGCAGCAGGGTTTTTGTACCCTTTGGCAGGACGAAGGTCGAAGGGACCGTTCTGCGGATTAAAAACCAAAGCGAAGTGCCGGAGAGCAAGCTGAAAGTCGTATTGTCCAAAATAGATGAGCAGCCGCTCCTGACGGGAGAACAGATGGAGCTGGCGAAGCGCGTGCGCGAGACGTATAGAACGACGCTCGCCTTTGCCTTGCGCCTGATGTATCCGGCGGATATGCGCGGCGGAAGGGTGGATAAGCACACTGTTAAGCTCGTGCGAGTAAAGGACGCTGACAAGCTGAATGAAATGCGCTCGGCTTGCTTTACTAAAAACGGGGGAATACGCGCCAAGAACAGACTGAAAACAATAGATACAATATCCGAGGGAGAAGTTCCGCTGGCCGTACTGGATAGACCGTCCGTTAAAAAACTGGAGGAATCGGGAGCGGCGGAGATAATAGAGGCGGAGAGTCTCCGAGCGCCTTATAAAGAACTTGTCGCTCAGAGATATGACGAAGTAAAGCTAACAGAGGGACAGCAAAACGCCGTTGAAAAAATAAACAAGCTGGTGGATTCCGGCGGAAGGCATACGGCTCTGCTGCACGGGGTGACCGGAAGCGGAAAGACAGAGGTTTATATCAGATGCGTTCGTCATGCTTTGGAAAAAGGAAAAACGGCGCTTATACTTGTGCCGGAAATATCGCTCGCGCCTCAGTTGTACAGCACGTTGGTTTCTGTTTTCGGAGATGAGATTGCGATTTTGCACAGCGGACTTTCGGCAGGCGAGAGATATGATGAATGGCGCAGGCTGCGCTGCGGCAGAGCAAAAATCGCCATGGGCGCGAGGTCTGCTGTCTTTGCGCCGCTGGAGAATATCGGACTTATAATAATAGACGAGGAACATGAACAGAGCTATCGTGCAGACAATCATCCTCCGTATCACGCGGCGGACATTGCCAGAATAAGAGTCTATCTGAACAGCGCCGTGCTGGTGCTGGCGAGTGCAACGCCGCTGATTGAGGATTACATGAAGGCGAAGATGGGCGTGTATGAGCTTATAGAAATGCCCGAGAGAGTGCGCGGGCTCAACCTGCCTGAGACTAAAATCGTGGATATGAAGCGCGAGTTTGTCAAAGGGAATCGAACGTCGATAAGCGGAGAACTTTACCAAGAAATTGACGGCATACTAAAAAGGGGGGAGCAGGCGCTTCTCTTTCTCAACAGGAGAGGGTATTCCGGCAGTGTACACTGCCCCGCCTGCGGTCATGTGCGAAAATGCTCTCATTGTGATATTCCGTTGAAGTATCATAAGGACAAAAACGCTCTTGTATGTCATTACTGCGGGAGAATGTTTCCGTTTTCAAATATCTGTCCTGATTGCGGAGATCCTTATGTAAGGCTGGTCGGCGTGGGAACTCAGCAGCTTGAGATGCAGGTAAAGGAGCTGTTCCCTCAGGCGAGAGTCCTGAGAATGGATTTCGACACGACGCGCAGGAAGGACGCGCATGAGAGGATATATACGCAATTTAAAAACGGCGAGGCTGACATACTGATAGGCACTCAGATGGTCGCGCGCGGTCTGGATTTCGGGCGCGTCACTCTGGCGGCCGTTATCTCGGCGGACGGAATGATGACTCAGGGCGGCTATCGGGCTTCGGAGATGACCTTCTCCATGATAGAGCAGGTCGCGGGCAGAGCGGGCAGAAGCACGGCAGGCAGAGTTATAATTCAGACGTACAATCCGGATGATTTCGCTGTCAAATGCGCTGCGAAGCACGATTACGCGGGCTTTTTTAAAGGTGAGCTGGAGTACAGAAAGATTGCTCTGGCGCCGCCGTATTCTAAGCTGTTCAGACTGCTGTTTACTCATAAAAACGCTGAAAAAGCAGAGGCTTTGTGCCTCGAGGCTGAAAATTTACTTAAAGACGTGCTAAAGCCATATGAATCTGATATAATCTTATTAACGGCGAAAAACGCGCCTGTTGCCAGACTGGACGGCAGAAGCAGATATCATATATTGCTTCGGGTTAAAACCACAGAGAGATCAAAGGAGCTGAAGCGAGTCCTCCAGGATGTCTGGGAGGAGCTGCGCGGCAGAAGCGATGTTCTGGTATCTATGGATATAGACCCATATGACGTAAACTGACGTAAAAAAATGTTTTTTAAGTATTTCAAAAATTAAAATAAATTTGGCAGTATGTTAAAGGAGAGATAAATATGGCATTGAGAAAAATACTACAGCACCCGGATCCGGCGCTGCGTAAAATATGCAAACCCGTAAGAGAGATTACACCGCACATAAAGCAGATTGTCGAGGACATGAAAGAGACTATGACAAACGCGGACGGATGCGGTCTCGCCGCTCCTCAGATCGGGATTCTGCGCAGTATAGTAGTTATAAACGTAGGCGATGGATTTTATGAAATGATAAATCCGGTCGTCACTCATACAGAGGGAGAACAGACCGGAGAGGAGGGATGCCTCTCCTGCGTTGGAAGAAGCGGCATTGTAACACGTCCGATGAAGGCGACGGTTCATTATACAGATCTCAACGGGGACGAGCAGGTGCTGACGGGAGAAGGTCTGCTCGCGCGCGCGATATGCCACGAGACGGATCATCTGGACGGAAAGCTTTATATTGATATTATGGAAAGGGAAATACTCGAGGATGAATAAGCCGAAGATAGCTTTTTTTGGCACGCCGGAATTTGCCGTTCCATGCCTCGACGCCGTTGTTGAGTCGGGTTATGACGTCTGCGCCGTATTCACTCAGCCGGACAGACCGAAGGGCAGGGGGCATAAGCTGACGCCGCCTCCCGTCAAAGCGAGAGCGGCTGAGCTGGGCATTCCTGTATATCAGCATGAAAAGATAAGCCGAGAGGGGATAGAAGATTTAAAGAAAGTATCTCCCGATTTAATGGTAACGGTGGCCTACGGTCAGATTCTCTCTCAGGAGATTTTGGATATTCCTCCGCTCGGCTGCATCAATGTCCATGCGTCGCTCCTGCCCAAGCTGCGCGGAGCCGCGCCTATAGAGTGGGCTGTGATAAACGGAGATGAGACGACGGGCGTCACTACGATGTATACAGTATATGAGCTGGATGCAGGCGATATGCTGGAAAAGACAGAAACGGCCATTCTTCCGGAGGAGACAGGAGGAGAGCTTAGAGAACGCCTGTCTAAAATAGGCGCGGAAACGCTTATAAGAACTCTTGAAAAACTTACGAACGGCACGCTTGTGCGCACGCCGCAGGACGAAACGGAGGCGACGGTATGCAAAACCTTCCCCAAAGGATTCGGAAAGATAGATTTTAGCGCGGATACGGCGAGCATAATTAATTTGGTGCGCGGACTCAATCCCGCGCCTGTCGCGTACGCCGTGTGGGGCGGCAAAAAGGTTAAGATATTTGAAGTAAAGAAGGCGGAGAGCTTCGGCGCGAGCATAGTCCCGGGCGAGGTTATACTCGCGGACGCTAAAAAAGGTCTTTTTGTAAACACCGGAGACGGCGCAATAGAAATAACACGGCTGCAAATGCCGGGCGGGAAGCAGATGAGCGCGAGAGATTACTTGCGCGGCGCGAAGAATCCGCCGGAGAAATTTGATTAATACGGCACGGAGGGCGGTTTTGGCAAATTCAAGAGCTGTAGCGCTCAGCGTACTCGGAGAAGTGCGCGAGGGTGCATATCTGAATTTGGTTCTCAAAAAGCGGCTGGGAGGACTCGACGAGCAGGACAGGAGATTCGCCTCCGCGCTCTGCTACACGACGCTGGAGAACATAGGCAGAATAGATTATATAATAGACGAATACGCAAAGAGCAAGAGAATACACAAGATAATCAGAGACATACTTCGGCTGGGGGTATGTCAGCTTGTGTTTTTCGAGAGTGTCCCTGTCAGCGCGGCGGTCAATGAGTCCGTAAATCTGGCAAAAGCGCACAAGCCTCAGCTAAAGGGGTTTGTAAACGGCGTGCTTCGCGCAGTCAGCAAGGATCTGGGCGCTGTGAAATATCCCGACAGGGAGAAAAACAATGCCGAATATCTGAGCGTAATGTACAGTTATCCGCTTTGGCTGACGAAAATGCTGATATCTGATTACGGCGCAGATTTCGCAGAAGAGCTGTGCGCATACAGGAAGAGCAGCGCGGAGACGTGCGTCCGCCCGAATTTATTGAAATTGGACAGTAAGTCCTTTGAAAATAAGCTGGAAGGCATGGGTCTGCACGCAAAAAAGGGAGAATACTCCGATTTTGCATACTATGTAAAAAATATATCTGATATACAGTCGCTCTCTCTGTATAAAAAAGGGCAGATGACTGTTCAGGGAGAATCGTCCATGCTCTGCGTACAGGCGGCGGATATTAAGCAGGGAATGAGCGTCATAGACGTCTGCGCTGCGCCGGGAGGGAAAACGGCGCTCGCCGCTCAGTACGGACCGTCGGCTCAGGTTGCCATGGAACTGCATGAGCATAGGATTGACATAATGCGCGAAAACCTGGCGAGGATGGGAGTGGAGGCGGAGACGGTCTGTGCGGATGCGCGAAAGCTCAAGCCGGAGTATTCGCGAAAGTTTGACCGCGTTCTGATAGACGCGCCGTGCTCCGCGCTGGGGCTGTGCTACCGTAAGCCGGATATAAAATACAGCAAGCAGCCCAAGGATTTGGACGAGCTGCTGCCCACTCAGGCTGAGATACTGGATTCGTGCTGCGAGTATGTAAAACCGGGCGGAACGCTGGTTTACTCTACTTGTACAATAAATAAGCGCGAGAACGACAGGCAGATTGACGCATTTTTGAGAAAACATCCGGACTTTTGCGAAAATCCGCTGGCCGATGTGCTCAGCGACAAGCTGCTGTATAGAATACGCGGAGGCAGATTGCAGCTGTTTCCTCATATAGACGGCATTGACGGTTTCTTTATAGCGTCGCTGAAAAGGAAGGGCATAGAATAATGAAGTATCTGTTGGATTATTCCGTATCCGAACTGAAGGACATTTTGAAAGAGGAAATGGGTGAGAAGCCTTTCCGCGCGGGTCAGATATATGAGTGGCTCACTAAATGTACTCCCTTCGCAGAGATGACGAACCTCTCCCTGGCTCTGAGAAAAAAGCTTTCGGAGAACTTTTCGGAGGGTTATCCTAAAATGCTTGCGAGGCAGGTCTCTTCAGACGGCACTCGCAAATATCTATGGGAAATGCCGCGCGGGGGCAGTGTGGAGAGCGTGCTCATGCGGTATGAACACGGAAACAGCATATGTATCTCTACGCAGGTGGGATGCGGAATGGACTGCGCCTTCTGCGCCTCCGGCAAGGGCGGATTTATAAGAAATCTCGAGCCCGGCGAGCTGCTCGCGCAAATACTCATGACAAATGCGGACATAGCCGACGGAGACGGCAAAAGGCATATAACAAATATAGTCCTGATGGGGACGGGCGAGCCGATGGCTAATCTGCAGAATGTTGTCAAGTTCCTGAGATTGATAAACAGCCCCGACAGCTTGGGGATAAGCTACAGAAACATATCTCTGTCCACATGCGGAGTCGTTCCGAAAATATATGAATTTGCGGATATGAATATTCCGCTTACGCTTTGTCTTTCGCTGCATGCGCCTACGGATTTGCAGCGGAGGCAAATAATGCCGATTGCGAAAAAATACAGCATAGCGGAGACGCTGGACGCTATGAGTTATTATGAGAAAAAGACGGGCAGACGAATTATAATTGAATACGTGCTGCTGCATGGTATAAACGACAGAAGTAAAGATGCGGAAGCTCTGGCCTCCCTGCTGAAAGGGAAAATTGCGCATGTGAATCTTATAGCTTACAACGCCATATCCGAAGGCGGCTTTGAAGGAGTTTCCAGACGTCAGGCGTATGCCTTCATGGAACAGCTTAAAAAACTGGGGGTTTCTGCGACGCTCAGGCGTTCCTTGGGTCAGGATATAGACGGAGCATGCGGTCAGCTGAGAGCGCGTCATGCGTAATGGGAGGCGTGATTATGAAAAAGCATTTAAATTTGGATTACGCCGCTCTGACGGACGTAGGAAAGGTGAGAGAAGAAAACGAAGACACAGTGAGCATAGCCAGAGCAGGAGGTATGCTTACGGCTATAGTTGCTGACGGGATGGGAGGCTATAAAGGCGGAAAGCTCGCGAGCACCATGGCTTCGGACAGCGTTTTAAAGCGAATAAAGACCTGTCCGAATGCGTCCGCCGCTCAGCTTGCGGAGTTTCTTGAGATAACAAGCGACGAGATATACTCTTATGCGCAGTCTCACGAGGCTTTTGAAGGCATGGGTACGACTATGATTGCGGTTGTAATGGACGGCGAGCGTTTCCGCGCGGCTCATGTCGGAGATTCGAGGATGTATACGTTTCGAGGAGGAGAGCTGCGCCAGGTCACCATAGACCACAGCTATGTGCAGTATCTGGTGGATAAGGGCATACTGACGCGGGAGGAGGCGGAAACTCATCCGTACAAAAACATGATAACACGGGCTCTCGGCATGGATTGCGTACAGGCGGATTATTTCGAAGGAGAATTCTCCGAAGGGGACAGTATGCTGATTTGTTCGGACGGTCTTACTCGACTGGTGAGCGATATGCAGATTAAGAACTGCCTTGCCGGAGAGGGTACGTCTGAGGAGAAGGCTCGGTATTTAATGTCTCTCGCTTTGGAGTACGGCGGGTATGATAATATCACGATTGTAGTAGTCCGCAACACAGGCGGTGATGTTCATGGCTGATAGATTGTTTGCGGACAGATACAGAATAATCGGCCTTGCGGCAGAGGGAGGTATGTCTCTCGTGTACAAGGCGGAGGATACGCGCACGGGCAATGTAGTCGCTCTCAAGGTCATGAGAAAAGAGCTTAAAGGAAATACGGAGTATTCGCGCGCATTCAGAAAAGAAGCCAACATGACCATGAGGCTGAGGCATGAGAATATAGTGCATACATTCGACTCCGGAGCGGTAGCCGGCAGACGCTATATCGCCATGGACTACATAGACGGCAGCAATCTGAAAGATCGTCTGGAAAGAGAGCGATTGAGTCTGACCGAATGCGTGAATATAGCTCAGAAGCTTTGCAGTGCGCTTTCGTATGCGCATCACAAGGGAGTAATACACAAAGACTTAAAGCCTCAGAACGTCCTGATTGCGAATAACGGCGAACCTATGCTTTCCGATTTCGGAATTGCAGAAGAGACGGAGTTTCAACAGGACTGCAATAAGAAGGTTTTCGGTTCGGTTCATTATTTCTCGCCGGAGCAAGCGAGGGGAGATACGGTAGATAATCGCACGGATATATACTCTCTCGGAGTGATGCTTTACGAGATGGCGACGGGCAGGCTGCCTTTTGACGGCGGGGACGAGCTTTCCATAGCTTTGATGCACGTGCAGAGCAAGGTAGACGAGCCGATGAAGATAAACAGAGCCATACCGCCCAGCTTGAATAAGATAATACTCAAAGCTATGTCTAAAGACAGAGAGAACAGATATCAGGACGCCGCGGAAATGCAGAAGGATTTGTCAAGATGTCTTTCCGAGCCTGTCGGGGATTACGTTCGGGTTAATAAAAAGCAAAGCAAGCCGCACGCTGTCAAGCGAGAGAGAAAGAGAAGCGTCTCCAGAGCGTTTGTGCTGGCCCTTGTGCTGGTGATTCTGATTGGCGGGATAGTAGAGGGAATACTTTTTGTAAAGGACTCCATAGGCGGAGGCGCAGCCAGACAGGACGCATACATGCCTTACATAGTAGATAAGAGTCTGGAAGAGGCGGAGGCGCTTTTGAAAGATACAGGCGCCGAGATAATTGTAGAAGAAGTAAATTCTCCGGATACGACTCCGGGAACGGTGGTGGCGCAGTCCCCCGAGAGCGGGTCGAGAATAGGCAGCGGAGATAAAGTGAAGATAACCGTAAGTGCGGACAATGTTACTCCGCGTATGCCTAATTTGATAGGGAAAACATTTTCCGCGGCGCAAGATGAGCTGTATTTACAGGGCATACGTGATTTCGATGTGAAGTACGTGAGCTGTCCCGCGGGCGACGAGGGCAAGGTTACGGCGCAGTATCCCGCCGCAGGCACGGAGCTGAATGAAGATGATGTCAAAGTAGAATTGCAGGTAGGAAAAAACGTAAGCTCTGATTGAGCGCAGGCGGGGAGGGCTTGCATGAAAGCGGTTATATTAAAAGGCATTGGCGGATTTTATTATGTAAAATACGGCGGCGAGGTTTATGAATGCCGAGCCAGAGGGAAATTTCGCGCAGACGGGATAAAACCCGTGCCCGGCGACGAAGTGGAGTTCACTATGCCGACGGAGACGAGCATGGGATATGTCGAGGAGATACTCCCGAGGCGTAATCTGCTGACTCGCCCTGCGGTAGCGAATGTAGACGCATTGGTTATAGCGGTGTCGGCGAAAAAGCCCGCGCCGGATTGGTTGCTGGCAGATAAGCTGCTGCTTTATGCTGCACACTGTAATATAAAGCCTGCGATAGTGATAAATAAAATAGATGAAAATGACAAAGCACGTGATTTAGCCGAAGAATATAAGAATAGCGGAGCAGATATAATCTTAACTTCGGCTAAATCAGGAGAGGGTATAGAAACTCTTGAACAATTCCTATGCGGAAAATGCACCGCCTTTGCGGGACAGTCGGCGGTAGGGAAATCATCTTTGCTTAACAGGATTGCGCCGGAGCTGGGGCTGAAAACAGGAGGCCTGAGCAAAAAGACGGCGAGGGGAAGACATACGACGCGGCATAGCGAGCTGTTCTACATAAAAAGGTTGAATGCGACAGTTATTGACACTCCGGGATTTAGTATTTTGGAGAGCATGGACATAACTCCGGATCAGCTTTCGGAAATGTATCGTGAGTTCGGCGCGGCGCAGTGCCGCTTTGCGTCGTGCGTACACAGGAAGGAGCCTGACTGCGGTGTTAAGGCTCTTGTAGACCAAGGCGCGATACCGCAGGGCAGATACGAAAGATATTTAAAAATTTTGGATGAGCTTTTGCTCAGGGAGGAAAAAAAATATGACTGATAACAAAGTGCTTATCGCTCCGTCTATATTATCTGCGGACTTTGCAAACATGGCCGTCGCTGTGCGCAGATTGGGCGCCGACGGCGCAGACTGGGTCCACTGTGATGTTATGGATGGCATGTTCGTACCTAATATTACTTTTGGCGTGCCGATGGTGCGAGACATAAGAAAAGTAACAGATCTTACGTTAGACGTACACTTGATGATTGAACAGCCCGAAAGGTATGTCGAGGCTTTTGCCAAAGCAGGCGCGGATGCAATAAGCGTGCATCAGGAAGCGAGCGTGCATCTTCAGCGCACGATTTCTCTTATCAAGAGTATGGGAGTGAAGGCGGGCGTAGCTCTCAATCCTTCTACTCCTCCGAGTGTGCTGGATTATGTAATGGATGATTTGGATTTTGTAGTTGTAATGTCTGTCAACCCCGGCTTTGGCGGACAGAAATTTATACCGGCCAGCCTGAGAAAAATTTCTGAAATAAGAAATATGATAAAGAAAAGCGGCAGAGATATTCGGCTTCAAGTGGACGGCGGAGTTACGGAAGCGAATGCGCAGGATGTCATAGATGCGGGCGCTGATGTTCTCGTCGCGGGCAGCGCCGTGTTCTCGTCGCGCAATCCCAAGGCGACGATACTCAATTTGAGATGCGGGCGCTGATAGCAGCCGGCGGAGAACCGCCGACTCCGGGGCAAGCTGAGAAATACGCCGACGCTCAGCTGATTATAGCGGCGGACTCAGGCGCAGACTGGCTGTATGGATACGGCATAATGCCTCACGTGTTTCTGGGAGATATGGATTCGGTATCTCACGCCGTTCGCGAGTATTATTCGAGAAAAGGCGTTAAAATGCTGAAATACCCCAGCGAGAAGAACGCAACCGACACAATGATAGCGGCTGAATACGCCTTGGATGCAGGCGCGGATGAAATAGTGCTGCTCGGAGGCGGCGGAGGCAGGCAGGATCACACTTATGCGAATTATCAGGCTATGGCTTATATCGCACGCCGCGGAGTGAAGGCAGTTATGCCGTGCGGAGAAAGCGTGTGTTTCATGAGCTGTTCGGAAGCCGAGCTGGACGTGCGGGAGGGTCAGACGCTTTCCATATTGCCTTTTGGCGGAGACGTCCGCGTTACATCGCGGGAAGGCGAGTTGAAATATCCGGTGAAAGATTTGCTCCTGCCTGTGTTTTATCCTGATCCATGCGGCGTGAGCAATGTTGCGCTTTCATCGAAGCTGCATCTCATACTTGACGGAATGGCATTAATTATACTGGACATAGACAAATAAAATAGAATTTATTGAAGCAAAACGGTCGGAGACGGCCGTTTTCATTTGCATTATATAATAAATAATACAAAGAAAAAAAGTATAAAAGTGAAAAGTTAGTGAAAACTAACTAAAGTGTGTTTATTGACATTAATTGACGTGTATAATTGGGTTAGAATGTACAAACTAATTTGGACATTGAATAATAAAAGACTGATGGAGGATAAAGTATGTCATTAATAGGCAAAGAAGTGAGCGATTTCAAAGTACAGGCATTCGCTGACGGAGAGTTTAGAGAGGTGACGAAGCAGGATGTGCTCGGTAAGTGGGCTGTGTTCTTTTTCTATCCTGCGGATTTTACGTTCGTGTGCCCGACTGAGCTGGAAGATCTCGCTATGAAATACGATGAGTTCAAATCTATGGGCTGTGAGGTGTATTCTGTATCCTGCGATACACACTTTGTACACAAGGCCTGGCATGATGCGTCCGATACGATAAAGAAAATAAAATATCCGATGTTGGGAGATCCCACGGGCGCGCTCGCGAGAGATTTTGACGTAATGATAGAGGAGAGCGGCTTGGCAGAGAGAGGTACGTTTGTAGTAAATCCGGAAGGCAAAATAACAGCTTATGAAGTAAACGCCGGCAATGTAGGCAGAAACGCTGACGAGCTGCTGCGCAAGGTGCAGGCGCTTCAGTTTGTGGCTGAGCATGGCGATGAGGTTTGCCCTGCGAAATGGAAGCCGGGTGCGAAAACGCTTAAACCCAGCCTCGAACTGGTAGGATTGATATAGCTATGGATACAAAAAACATGTATGACGTGATAATCATAGGCGGAGGGCCTGCGGGTCTGGCAGCTGCGATATACATGTCACGTGCAAAATATAAAACTCTTGTAATAGAGAAGAATAAAATAGGCGGTCTGATAACGATAACCAACGAGGTGGTTAATTATCCCGGCGTTTTCAAGACGAGTGGTGAGGAACTGACAGAACAGATGCGCAGGCAGGCGGAAAGCTTCGGCGCAGAATTTTTGATGACAGAAGCGAGAAGCTGCACGTTTGCAGAAGACGTAAAGACAGTAATTACGGATAAGGGTGAGTTTAAAGCTCTGGGTCTGATACTCGCTATGGGCGCGGCTCCCAGGAAGGTTGGTTTCAAAGGAGAGGACGAATTTCGCGGCAGGGGTGTAGCGTACTGCGCGACATGCGACGGCGAATTTTTTACAGGGATGCAGGTGTTTGTCGTCGGCGGGGGATTCGCCGCTGCGGAAGAAGCTATGTTCCTGACCAGATATGCGAGCCATGTCACCGTCCTCGTGCGCGGTGAGAAAATGAACTGCGCGGAGTCTGTGATAGAGAAGCTGGAAAATCACGATAAGATAGACGTAAGGTACAACACTGCGATAGAAGAGCTGGGAGGCTCTGCTATGCCGGAGTATGCTCTGCTGAAAAACCGCAAAACAGGAGAGATTGAGAGATACCAACCTGAGAGCGGAGAGAATTTCGGAGTGTTTGTATTTGTGGGATATGTCCCTGTCGGCGGGCTGTCCAAAGACGAGCTGGAAACTAACGATGCGGGATATATCATAACAGATATAGATCAAAAGACTAATTTCGACGGAGTATATGCTGCCGGAGATATATGTGTAAAAAACCTGCGTCAGGTCGTTACTGCCGTTTCTGACGGAGCGAAAGCCGCTACGTCTTTGGAAAAATATGTCAGCGGACTTCATCAAAAGCTGGGTATTCCGGCGTTTGAAGTGCATGGGAAGCAGCTTCCGGAGGAGACGCAGGAAAATCACGAGGAAAGCGACGGATTTTTCTCTCCTGAGGTTATTGGACAGCTAAAGCCTATATTCGATAAATTTGAAAGCCCTCTGACAATCCGCGCTTATATCGACAGCTCGGAGCTGGGCGCAGAGATAGAAGGCTTTACGCGCGAGCTTTGCGGTCTGACAGATAAGCTTTCGCCTGAATTTGTACGTGAAGGCAGACCGCATATAGATATATGCGACGTCAAAGGAAACAAACGCGGATTCAGCTTTTACGGCGTCCCGGGAGGACATGAGTTCAATTCGTTCGTGGTGACAATGTACAACGCGGCGGGTCCGGGTCAGCCTCTGCCGGAAGAGCAGAAAGACGCTATAAATAAGCTGAACTCGCGCGATGTAAAAGTTGCGGTCACTCTATCGTGCAGCATGTGCCCCGAGCTGGTAATAGCAGCGGGCAGACTCGCAGTAGAAAACAGCAGCATGGACGTATCTATAATAGATGTAAGCTATGATTCTGAACTCAGGAACAAGTATAAGATAATGAGCGTACCTTGTCTGATTGTAGATGACAGCGAGGTACACTTCGGACGAAAGAGCCTTCCTGAGCTGATAGACATTCTCGCTTCTTAAAACAATAAACAAAATAAACAAAATGAAATCAGAGGCGCGGCGGAAATATAAAAAATTCCGATCGCGTCTTCTTTATATCATGAACGACAATGAATATAAAAATATTGACTAAATTCGTGTAAACTGTTAGAATAACTAATAGTAAATTTCAATAAAATGAAGGTGAGAAAACATGAAAAAGAGACTATTATCTGTTTGCACGGCTGTTCTTACAGTTGCTGCGATGGTAGTTGCTGTCACGGGATGCAGCTCGAGCACAACCTCCGAGAGCGCAGACGCAGTGGATACGGCCGCTGCTTCTCAGAGCGCTGAGGATACGGCTCAGGCGCAAAGCAAGGTCTATAAAGTCGGCATTTGCCAGCTCGTTCAGCACGACGCTCTTGACGCAGCTACCGAAGGCTTCCAGCAGGCGCTGAAGGACAAACTTGGCGAAGAAAATGTTGAGATTGATCTCCAGAATGCTTCCGGAGAATCTGCAACATGCTCTACGATAGTTACTCAGTTTGTATCCAACAACGTAGACCTGATTATGGCGAATGCTACGCCCGCTCTCCAGGCGGCTCATTCTGCTACGAGTGAAATACCTATTGTCGCAACGTCAGTAACTGACTATGCTACCGCTCTTGGCGTAGATCAGTCGGAATGGACGGGAAAAACAGGTCTGAATATCACAGGTACGGCGGATTTGGCGCCTCTTGCTGAGCAGGCTAAGATGTTCCCCGAGCTTCTGCCCGATGCTAAAAAGGTTGGCATTCTTTACTGCTCCGGCGAGCCGAACTCCAAGTATCAGGCTACAGAGATTACAAAAACACTTGTAGAAGAAGGCATTGAAGTAACCGAGTATTCTTTCGCGGATTCTAACGATATAGCATCCGTTACTACGAAGGCTTGCTCCGAGGTAGATGCGATTTACATCCCTACGGATAACTCCGCTGCTTCTTCTACAGAGATAATAAACAATATCGCTGAACCCGCAGGCATTCCGATAATCGCGGGCGAAGAAGGCATTTGCACAGGCTGCGGCATTGCAACTCTGTCCATAAGCTATTATGACATCGGATACAAAACAGGCGAGATGGCGGCAGACATTCTCCAGAATGGAACAAACCCCGGAGATATGGAAATACAGTATGCGACAGACCTGACAAACAAGTATGTTGCTGACCGCTGCACAGCGCTTGGTATAACAGTGCCCGAAAGCTACGAAGCGATTGATATGTCCGCAGAATAATCAATAAAAAGCTATTGAATGAGCGGTAAGGTTTTTCTTATCGCTTATTCTCTTTATTTTGTTAAGAATAAATTTTGAAAATCAGAGAGGGACTTATAACTTATGTTGGCATTTTTGAACTCACTGCCCGGGGCTGTAGCTCAGGGAATAATATGGGGTCTTATGGCGGTCGGAGTATATCTGACATATAAGATTCTGGATTTAGCCGACCTTACGGTAGACGGCAGCTTCGCGACGGGCGGCGCTGTGCTGGTCGTTTGTATGACGGCGGGCATGAATGTATATATCGCTGTGCTGTGCGCATTTTTGGCAGGCTGTCTGGCCGGCGCAGTCACGGGAGTTTTCCACACGATGTTTGGGATTCCTCCTATCTTGGCAGGTATTCTGACTCAGCTGGCTCTGTATTCGGTGAATTTGAGAATACTGAGCGGCAAAGCGAACCAGCCGCTCTCTGTAGAAAAATACGACGTTATGCTCTCGTTGAGGAATGTTCCGCAGGCTATAATCGTGGGAGCGATTTTTGCAATAGTGATAATCGCAGCGCTGTATTGGTTTTTTGGCACGGAGAGGGGACATGCGCTCAGAGCGACGGGCTGCAATCAGTCAATGGCTCGTGCTAACGGAATCTCTACTTCGACAAATAAAATAATCGGTTTGGTTATATCCAACGGAATAGTCTCTCTTGCGGGCGCTTTGTTGGCTCAGTATCAGGGCTTTGCAGATATAAATATGGGCAGAGGCGCTATCGTAATCGGCTTGGCAGCTGTTATAATCGGCGAGGTGATATTCAGCAAAATATTCAGGAACTTTGCCTTGAGGCTGCTTGCGGCTGTTTTCGGCGGAATTATCTATTACATCGTAATAACTATTGTATTGCGCCTGGGTATGAACGCGAATGATCTGAAGCTCTTCTCTGCGCTTGTGGTTGCGCTTTTCCTGGGAGTGCCTTATTGGAAGAGCAAGATAGCGCAAAAGACCGCAAAACGAGTGTGAAGGAGCCAGAGATATGCTTGAGATAAAGAATGTATACAAAACTTTCAACGCCGGCACTATAAACGAGAAAAAAGCGCTCAACGATTTGAATCTTGTGCTGCAGGATGGAGACTTTGTAACCGTAATAGGCGGAAACGGCGCCGGCAAATCTACCATGCTGAATTCTGTCGCCGGCGTTTATCCCGTGGACAGCGGTACGATAAAAATAGACGGAATAGATGTGACGCGCCTCCCGGAGCATAAGCGGGCGAAATATCTTGGCCGCGTGTTCCAGGATCCGATGATGGGAACGGCCGCTGATATGTGGATAGAAGAGAACATGGCGCTCGCCAGCCGAAGAGGTCAGTTCCGAGGGCTGAGATGGGCTATTTCGTCTAAAGAGAGACAGCAATTCAGAGAGATGCTGAAAGAGCTGGAGCTGGGATTGGAAGAGAGGCTTTCTACGAAAGTCGGCTTGCTCTCCGGCGGTCAGAGGCAGGCTCTCACGCTGCTTATGGCAGTGATGAAAAAGCCGAAGCTGCTTCTTCTCGACGAGCACACTGCGGCGCTGGATCCTAAGACGGCGGCTACGGTTTTGGCCTTGTCTCAGAAGTTTATAGATGAAGGTCATTTAACTGCTATGATGGTCACGCACAACATGAGGGACGCTATTAAATACGGCAATAGGCTCATAATGATGAACAACGGCAGGATAATAATAGATATAAGCGGAGAAGAGAAGAAAAAGCTGACTGTAGAAGATCTGCTCAAAGCATTTTCTAAATCCAGCGGCACGGAGTTTGCTAATGACCGTGCGTTGCTCTCGTAGAATAAATAACATCTGCATATGAAGTATAAATCGAGGCCGAGTGTTGACTTGCGCCTCGATTTTTTTGTAAAAACCTATAAAAACAAAAAACTCCTGAATTTATGCGAATATACTGTTAATTGTGTAAAATTTGTGTTACAATTATATGGATATTTTACTAATTTTTATTTAGGAGGTATTTATGAACGTAGGCGAATTAATTGCCTTTATCCTTTATTTCCTAGTATTGCTGGCGATAGGTCAGTACTTTTATAAAAAGGATGCGAAAATCGGCTCCAGTGAGAAGGAGTACTTTCTGGGCGGAAGAGGAATGGGACCGTGGGTTACGGGACTTTCTGCTCAGGCTTCCGATATGAGCGGCTGGCTGCTGATGGGGCTGCCCGGATCTATATTGCTTGCGGGCTTTGGTCAGTTGTGGATAGCGATAGGCTTAGCGATAGGCAGCTATCTGACATGGCTTCTCATAGCGGGAAGACTCAGAAAAATGTCTCAGGCGGCGAATGACTCTATAACGGTACCGCAGTATCTCAAAAATAGATTTATGCAGAGCAGTCTGACGCTTCAGATCGTATGCGCCGTTATTTTCTTTGTTTGCTTTACGGTTTACGTTGCGTCGGGCTACAAAGCAGGCGGAGATCTTTTTTCGTCTGTTTTGGGTATCGACCCGCTGATAGCGAAATTGATTTTCGGTATTATCGTAATGCTTTATACGTTTACAGGAGGCTACAAGGCCGTATGCTGGACAGACTTCTTCCAGGCGCTGCTCATGCTCGTAGCTATGCTGGCGGTTCCGATAATTGTAATTGCTGTCAAGGATGTTTCTTTTGCAGGTGTCGCTGCTGACGACCCGAACTATTTCAACTTCCTTCCGACAGGAAAAGCGGACTGGACGAGCATTTCTACGATAATTACAGGTCTTGGCTGGGGATTGGGATACACCGGCATGCCTCATATTCTGGTTCGCTATATGTCTATAAAAGAACCCAAGATGATAAAGCAGTCGCGCAGAATTGCTACAGGCTGGGTAGTTATCACGCTGGCCATGGCATGTCTGATAGGCATTGTAGGCCGAATCGTTCTGCCCGAGCTGTTGGAAGGCAATCAGGAGACTGTGTTTATCAAGATGGTAGACAGCACGCTCCCCGGCTTCCTCGCAGGTGTTGTGCTCTCCGCTATTCTCGCAGCCAGCATGAGCACGGCGGACTCTCAGCTCTTGGTGGCGTCCTCGGCGTTCACGAGCGATATTTATAAGCCTGTTTTTAAAAAGAACGCATCTGACAAGGAGATGCTGTGGGTTGGAAGATTGTTCGTCGTTATCATTTCCGTAGCGGCGTTTATAATCTCGATAATCCCGGGCAGCGGATCCATAATGGACTTGGTAGGCAACGCATGGGCGGGCTTTGGCTCTGCTTTCGGACCTGTAATTGTCCTTTCCGTGTATTGGAAGCGTCTTACGTACAAGGGAGCCCTCGCGGGGATAATAGTAGGCGGTTTGGTAGATATAATATGGCTGCTCTGGCTGACCGCTCCCACGGGAATATATGAAATCGTACCCGGATTTATCATGGGTCTGCTCGCGTGCATAATAGTTTCTCTCATAGACAAGAAGCCTTCTGCTGAGGTTGAAGCTATGTTTGAAAATGCTATTAAATCTGAGTAATAAAAATGAGGTCTGTCCATAGAGGCAGACCTTTTTAAGTTAAAAAAGCTTTCGGCACATATCAGTTTTTCTTTACTACAAGCGCCTTTAAAATTCCGCGGAGAATCTTCGGAGGACGTACGCAGACCAACTTCATTATATATTCACCTCGCTTTTGAATGCTGCTGAAGCTACAAACGGCAGATTATCACACCGGCGGTTATGAGCGCAAGACCTATAATTGCGGAAGTAAGCCAAAAGGGCAGACTGATAAGTGTTATAAGAAGCCCTGCTGCGATAAGGCAAAGCCCGAATCGGCAGTCCTGCCTGAATCTCATTTGCTCACCTCCCTTTAAATACACTGCTGATTATATATATGCGGGGGCGATGTGAGACTTGCCGATTATTTTAATCTGATATGATAAGCCCTTCTGTGAAATCACGAGCGGCGCGCGATATGCCGCCAAATAGGGAGTAAACATCCGATGCACGTATGTCGAGAGCGAGAGAGGCTGAGAGAGCCTTGCTGTTCGGCTGAGTAACAACAGGTATGATAGACGTTTTTGAGATATGACTCAGGAGGGGCTTGGCAGTTTTCCGTATCCCCAACACGCGGGCATAAAGCCCTTCGGAATCAATTTCAGCTGTAAGCTCGTCCGTTATGTTCAGTAATACACATGCGAGCATTCTCTTTATTTTAGTGAGAGTATAGCGCTTGGATTTAAGCGCTGACAGCAATTCGTCATAGCTGCGGCATTTTTTGCATTCGCGCGCCAGCTTGAACTCCATGCCCTCCGAAACTCCGTATATTTTTGCAAACTGCTGAGGTGTGCGTGTACGAAGAGCGTAGAGCAGAAGCTGAGTCATGTCCTCGGGAAATACGGGCTGGGCGCACCAGATTTGAGAGCTGATCGGAAGAGCGGAATATGCGGTTTTGTCGCCGCGTCTGAGTGCAGTGCGTATTGCGAGTGCGCTGGGCAGCTCGCTCATAGAGGCGTCGTTATATCCGGAGCCTTCTCTGAGTACGGGCACAGGGCGAATGCAGCTTTTCAGCCTCTTTATCGCCTTGATGTATTCTGTCCCCAGTATGTCGTTGGGGGAGCTGAGTACGCCGGCGTTTTCTCCTAACAGCGATGATACTGCGGCCTCGCGCGCTGCGGGGAAGGAGATTCCCTTGTTCAGCTCTTTTCGCAAAGCCGTTCGATATTGCTCAGGCTCCTCCGCCAGAAGCTCGGCGACAAGGCTCAGCTTTTGGAGATTTGCCGTTTCACTGCCGAAGCATAAGCTCGAGATTCCTATGGAGTCCATAATTTTAACAGCGCCGTGTGCGAATCTTTCCGCGCTTCCCAGAGCGTAGCTCACGGGCAATTCGAGCACCATGTCCGCTCCGGCTGAGAGCGCCATCCGCGTTCTGGCCCACTTGTCGAATATGGCCGGCTCGCCCCGCTGTGTGAAATTGCCGCTCATTACAATTACTGTATATTCTGATTTGGTATTCTGCTTTGTAAGCGCGATATGATGCGCGTGACCCTTGTGAAGAGGGTTATATTCTGCAATTATGCCGGAAAAATACATAAAACTCCTTTTCAAACGCATTTTTTTCATGTATAATATTAGCATCGGCGCCGAGTATTATCAATCTTTTGGCGTGCAGAATTTTTTTGATTCTGCTCTTTTTATTGAGTAGAATTGAAAAAATACTTCGATATAGTTCGAAAATATAAAGATTCAAAGAAAGAAGGAAAAGAACAGATGGCACTAATGGATTCCATACTTGCTAAGGCAAAGGCTCAGAAGATGCACATTGTTTTACCCGAGGGGACAGAGCCGCGCACGATAGAAGGCGCGACTATAATCACTAAGGAGGGCATCGCTAAGGTCACTCTCATCGGCGATCCGGAAGAGATTAAGAAAGTCGCAGCAGGTAAGGACCTCACGGGCATTGATATGATAGACCCCGTAAAGGCGGATAATTTTGAAGATTACGCAGCTACATTCTGCAAAATGAGAAAGAAAAAAGGAATCAGCATCGAACAGGCGAGAGAGACAATGAAAGATCCTCTCTTCTACGCTACGATGATGGTATACAAGGATGAAGCTGACGGCATGGTAGCAGGTGCGATAAACTCCACAGGCAACACTATCCGTCCTGCGCTTCAGATAATCAAGACAAAACCCGGCATCCCCACGGTCTCCGGCAGCTTCCTCATGGAAGTTCCGAACTGCGACCTCGGTGTTAACGGCAAATTCGTATTCGCAGACTGCGCGATTACAATCAACCCCAACGCTCAGGAGCTGGCGGCTATAGCAATGGCTTCGGCGGATACGGCTAAAGATCTGGCAGGTATAGACGCTCCGAAGGTTGCTATGCTTTCTTTCTCCACGAAGGGAAGTGCAAAGCACGAGTTCGTAGACAAAGTACAGGAAGCTTCCAAGCTGCTCAAGGAGCAGGCGCCTCAGCTTGAGTCTGACGGCGAGCTTCAGGCTGATGCAGCGCTCATCGAGGCTGTAGGTCAGCTCAAGAGCCCCGGCAGCACCGTCGCAGGTCACGCTAACGTACTTATCTTCCCCGATATCCAGGCAGGAAACATCGGATACAAGCTCGTGCAGCGTCTCGCCGGCGCAGAGGCTATCGGCCCGATCTGCCAGGGTCTGGCTAAGCCGGTCAACGACCTTTCCCGCGGATGCAGCGTAAGCGACGTAGTCAACGTAGTAGCTGTTACAGCCGTTCAGGCGCAGGCAGCTAAGGCAAACTAAAAAACAGACATTACTGGAGGGATACAAGAAATGAACGACGTATTAGTAATAAACGCAGGCAGCTCTTCTCTCAAATATCAGCTTATTGATATGGATGAGAAGTTTGTAAAAGCAAAAGGTCTGGTAGAAAAAATTGGTATTGAAGGTTCTGTCCTGACTCATAGACCGGCGGGTAAAGACAAAGTAGTTATCGAGCAGCCCATGAAGGATCATGAAGTTGCTATCGGTCTCGTTCTTAACGCTCTGACAGATAAGGATCATGGCGTCGTCAGCGATATGAACGACATCAAGGCAGTAGGTCACCGCGTAGTACACGGCGGCGAGACATTCTCCGCGCCCGCTCTGATTGACGATAAGACTCTCGCAGGTATTGCAGAGTTCATAGAATTTGCTCCGCTGCACAACCCTGCTAACATCACAGGTATCAACGCTTGCAAGGCTCTTATGCCGAATACCCCCATGGTAGCTGTCTTTGATACTGCTTTCCATCAGACAATGCCGCCTAAGGCTTATATGTATGCAATCAACTATGAGGATTATGAAGCATATAAGATTCGCCGCTATGGTTTCCACGGCACATCTCACGACTATATTTCACACAAGGCTGCTGAGATGCTCGGTAAGGATATAAAAGATCAGAAGATCGTGACATGCCACCTCGGCAACGGCGCTTCTGTAGCTGCTGTAAAGAACGGCGAGTGCGTAGACACGTCCATGGGCTTCACTCCTCTGGCAGGTCTGGAGATGGGTACACGCGCCGGCGATCTGGATACAGCTGTTCTGCCCTTCCTCATGAGCAAAAAGAATTGCACAGCAGATGAAGCTATAGATTATCTCAACAAAAAGTGCGGCGTTCTGGGTATCTCCGGCGTAAGCAGCGATTTCCGCGATGTAGAGGCGGAGGCAGCTAAAGGCAACGAGCGCGCTCAATTGGCTCTCGACATATTCACATACCGTGTTAAGAAGTACATAGGCTCATATGCGGCGGCTATGGGCGGCGTAGATGCAGTCGTATTCGCAGGCGGCATCGGTGAGAACGATATCGCTACTCGTTTGGCGTGCGTAGAAGGTCTTGACTTCATGGGTATCGAGATTGATGAGAAGCTCAACGATATGAGAGGCGAAGATAAGATTGTATCGCCCGAAGGCTCTAAGGTCAAGGTTTTAGTAATCGCTACTGACGAAGAGATGATGATTGCTAAACAGACATTTGAGCTTGTAACAAAGTAAGCTGCAGGGCTTGACTTTTTAACGATTAAAAAGTATAATACAAAGGATTGTTAGCGTCAGGAGGTTTCGTATGACTGTTTCTAAATTGTCGATTGATATAACGGATGTGCCTCTTGGATTAGAGCAGAAAGCAGAATTGGAGTTTACTCCCGTACCTGATTTTCCGCTTGATTTTAAAATCACTGACGTTAAAGCAGAATTTGTATATATTGTAGAGCGTAATTCGATTTCCCTGAGCGGCAGCTTGGATGCTCATATCGCAGGTGTGTGTGCGCGCTGCTTGGGAGAGGCGAAGATGCGGGAAACTGTGGAATTTTCTGAGGTTATCCCGATTTACAGAGAGTCTGTGGAACGCAATGCCGATGCGGAATACTATTCCGACGGCAGGACGCTGGAATTGGAAAAGCTGTTTTTGGACGCAATTCTGCTTTCCGCGCCAAACAGATTGCTTTGTAGTAAAGAATGCAAAGGATTGTGCCCTAAATGCGGCACGAACCTGAACATATCTACGTGCAGTTGCAAAGATGAGCCGGACGAGTTCAATCCGTTCAGCAGTCTAAAAGATTTGTTTAAGGACTAGCGCGTTTTAAGTGGTGAGCCACTCCTATCTAAAGCGGGGGCTTGCCTGATTGAGAGCATGTCTCAGCTTTAGACAGTTTGTTGTAAGGAGGTGTTAAAATGGCAGTACCTAAGAGACGTACATCCAAGGCGGTCAAGCGCAGCAGAAAGGCTAACTGGAAGCTGACAGCGCCTGGTCTGGTTGAATGCCCTCAGTGCCACGAAATGAAGCTGGCACACAGAGCTTGCAAAGCTTGCGGTTACTATAAGGGTAGAGAGATAGTCAGCGTTGACTGATTATAGAATTGTAATTTAAAAGACAGCCCGAAGCTTCTGCTTCGGGTTTTTTCATTTGGAATAAAATATAAATATAACCGTGAACAGATGTCCCCCGCCTCTGTAGGCGGCGGGTTCCATCTAAGCCTTCAGCGGCGGTGTAATCCGCCGCTGAAGCCCTAAGAGGCTTCGCCCCTCGTTCACTTGTTGAATGACGGGGCGGTGCCCCTTATTGAAACAAAAAGCTCTCTCCCGATGCCGATGCAGTTGGGAGAGAGCTTATTTTTGTTCCTTAGTTTATAGCCGCAAAAGCCTGTTCAATATCTGCAAGGATATCCTCGATATTTTCCAAACCGACGGAGAAGCGAACCATGCCGGCGTTTATGCCTGCGGCTGCAAGCTGTTCGTCAGTGAGCTGTCTGTGAGTTTCGCTTGCGGGGTGAAGCACGCATGTGCGGATGTCCGCTACGTGAACTTCGTTGGAAGCGAGCTTGAGAGAATCCATAAATTTCATGGCATTTTCGCGGCCTCCTTTGATTACAAAGGAAATTACGCCGCTTGCTCCTTTGAGGTATTTCTGAGCCAGAGCGTAGTTTTGGTCGCCTTCGAGACCGGGGTACGTTACGCTCTCGACCTTATCGGACGCCTGGAGATACTTTGCGACTGTGAGAGCATTGGAGCAATAGCGTTCCATGCGGATAGCGAGTGTCTCCAGACCGAGATTAAGCAGGAATGCGGAATGTGCGGAAGGATAGCAGCCGAAGTCGCGCATGAGCTGCATTCTGGCCTTGATTATGTAAGCCATTTTTCCGTATGTTCCGGTGTACGTAATGCCATGGTATGATTCGTCCGGCTCGGTAAAATCAGGGAAATTTCCGTTGGTCCAGTCGAAGTTGCCGCTGTCTACTATTACGCCGCCGCCTTGGACAGCATGTCCATCCATGTATTTTGTAGTAGAGTGTATTACTATATCAGCGCCGTATTCAAATGGCTTGCAGAGAATCGGGGTGGCAAAAGTGCTGTCTACTATGAGCGGTACGCCGTGCTTGTGCGCGATGTTTGCAAATCGTTCAATGTCCAATACGCTGAGCGCAGGGTTAGCAATGGTCTCGCCGAAAACGAGCTTGGTGTTAGGCTTAAAAGCGCGGTCTATTTCTTCGTCGCTTGCGTTAGAGTCTACAAATATGCACTCAATTCCGAGCTTTTTAAGTGTGAAGGCAAATAGGTTGACAGTTCCGCCGTAAATTTCCGTTGTGCTGATGAAGCTGTCTCCCGCGCTGCAAAGGTTTAGTATGGACAACAGAGAAGCAGCCTGACCGGAAGATGTACACATAGCGCCCACGCCGCCTTCCAGCTCTGCGATTTTCTCTTCTACTGCCATAACGGTAGGATTAGCGAAGCGGGAGTATATAAGGGATTTAGTCGGATCGTCGAATACGGCGGCCACATCCTCTGTAGAATCGTATACGTAGGTTGTGCTCTGAACTATAGGCACGACTCTCGGTTCGGAATTTTTGGGGTGATAGCCTGAATGCAGGCATAAGGTTTCGTCTTTCATGTAATGTTCCTCCTAGCAAAAATGACTTGCAAAAAACGCTAACTAATAGATATTTTAGCATATATTGCAGATACAGTCTAAAAGTATATTATTATAGCCTGTTATAGCTTTGTTCTATAACCGTGAACAGATGTTCCACGCCGCTGTGCCCCTCGTTCATTTGTTGAATGACGGGGCGGCGCTCCTTATTGAATGAAGCAGGCGGATTCAGTTCTCGAGTCTGCTTATGTAGTTTTTCAGCGCCTCGTAAAATTTCTCCCCAAGCTCGGATAGAGAAGTATCCTTGTGTACAATAGTTCCTATCTCTATCTTCTCGTCTGCGTTCAGCGGAACTGCGATAATGTCGTCTCCGTGAAGATACTTCGGGAAAATGCCTGATGATATGCAGTATCCGTTTAGACCGATTATAAAATTTACTACGGCGGCGCGGTCGCTGACGTATATGCTCTTTTTTACAGCGCGCTGGCTGAGAATTTCCTCTGAAAAATAAAATGCGCTGTACTGACCCTGATTGAAGGCGATTCTCGGGTATTCATCCAGCTCGTCCAGCTCAATTATTTTTCTGCTTGCCAGAGGATGCTCTTTGAATAAAAAGACATGCGGCGTAGCGCGATAAAGCTCGGTGAAAATGAGGTCGCTTTCTGACAGTATCTTACGCAGTACGGATTCATTGTAGTTGGAGAGATAGATTATACCCATTTCACTAAAAAGAGTTCGTACATTCTCTATGACCTCGTGCGTTGTGGTTTCGTACAGCGAGAATTCGTATTCATCCAGCCCGTATTCTCGAACCAGCTCCACGAAGGCGTTAGCTACGAAAAGATAGTGCTGAGACGATACGCAGAATCGCTGTTTAGATGAACCGGATTTGACGAATTTGCTCTCCAGCAACTGTGTCTGCATTAACACCTGCTGCGCGTATCCCAGGAATTCGCGTCCTTTGTTAGTTACAGTAACACCGCGGTTTGTGCGCAGAAAGATAGTTAGCTGCAATTCTTTCTCCAGAGATATTATGGCGTTGGAGAGGCTGGGCTGAGATATATAGAGCTCTTTTGCCGCCTCGTTTATAGATAGCTTTTCCGCTACTTTTACGGCGTATTTTAACTGTTGAAGCGTCATTCCGGTTCCTCCGCAGGTTTATGTGATTTACGTTAGTAGTATAGCAGAATGCTTTAGAGTTTGCAAAGACCCGCTGAGATTTTTCAGCGGGTCTCGATTGGGAAGTAAATTTATTCGCTGAGGACTGTTCCGTCCGCCAGTGTTATTGAATAACCATTATAGTTTATGGTTCCGTTGTTGGTCAGGCTGCTTATTGTGCAGTCGCCTGTCAGAGTCCATGTGCAGCCTTCGTCGATTTGGATTACGGAATTGTTGTCAACGGCGGCGCCGTTCTGCTCGTTGTCGTAAATGTTTATCGTACCTTCTAAAGTGCTATTGTCTGAGAGTGTGAGGTCAAGCGTAGATATGCTGTCTACGATTATATCACCTTTCAAAGTCTGATCCTTTGCGGTCAGCTCGACCTGAGCGCCGTTGCTGCCGGCTGTTCCCCAGCCCTTGCTTGCGCTGTTGCCGCATACTCTCAGAAGATACCCCTCGGAGTCCTCGTTTGCGATATCTACACCGGAGAGAGTCATGATGCAGTCAGTATTGGTTACGTAAAACATATCGCCGTTTTTGGCGGTGAGAGTGCCGCTTGTCATGGAGAATTCGGAGGTGCCTACGTCTGCGTCGCCGGACATGGATTGATAAATCATTACGTTATGCACGTTTTCGTCAGAGCTGCTGCCTTTATCGTCGCTCATGTTTCCGGTAACGTCGCAGTCAGAGAGGGAAATCGAGTTTTTGCCTTCGATAACAAGCGCCTCGGAATTAGTCGCGGTCAGCTCAGCGTTTTTAACAGTTATAGCGGCTGTGGAGTATATCGCGGGCGAGTTAATGCCGTTGCTCGTGTATGTGCCGCCGTCGACGTTTACAGTGCCGCCGCCGCGGTCAGAACGGATAGCCGCGGAGGAACTGCCGTTTGTCTCAACCGTCAGGTTGCTTGCGTTTGTCGTGCCGCCGCCGGTGGTTTGTATTCCGCCTGAGTTATCGTCTGTTGTAGTGATCGCGGAATCGGATATGTTGACAGTAGTGTTTTCACCGTAGCTGAATACGCCGTTGCCATTCTGAGCGGAAGAGTTGATTGTTGCATTTTCTATAGTAACGTCAGCGCCGTTTGTCGCGAGAAGAGCGGCGTTCATTCCGTAAAAATCTCCGCTCTCAGTGTTGGAGGTTGCTCCGCCCGATTTATCGACTGTTATACCTGAGAGAGTGACTTCAGCTGCGTCAATTCTCAGTGCATTTTCGTCATCTCCGGAAGAGGAGTAAGTTTCGTCGCTGTAAGTGCCGTCCGAGTTGATAGTCGTGGCCGCCGTTCCCTGAGAGACTTCTCCGGAAGCGGCGCCTCCGCCGAAGCCTGCAGTTTTAATTACTACAGATTCTACGGTGTTATTGTCTCCAAATGTGATTTCCAACATATCTCCGACTTCGATATCGCTTACGGACATATCTTCGCCGGAATTATCTTCAGAAGTGATGGATGCGCTGCCTAGGTCAAACACGGCTTTTTCGGAGTTTTGCATGTCCGCAGGCTGCTCGCCGTCCGGCATGTCTGTCGGCTGTTCGCCGCTGGGAAGCTCGGGCATATCAGTCGGGCGCTCGCCGTCGGGTTCACCGTCGGGCTGCTGTGTGCTTTGAGAATTGCCGTCAGACGAATTTGAGGAGTCCGCAGGCTGCGATGCCTCGGGAGCCGCGGTATCAGATTGCTGAGAATCGTCGTTTTGAGCGTCGGGTGCGCCGTTGTTCTGAGGAGGAGCGCCGTTTTTGTTTCCTCCGCCTCCCATGCCCGTCTGGATTGTGACTAAGGTACCGTCTATAGCTGTTACGCTGCCTGTGATTGTAGTGTTGCTGTAGTCTGTAGTTTCTAACGTGCTGCTTGCTGTTTCCTGTGAGCTGCTGCATGCTGAGACGAGAAGCAGCATAGCTGCTGTACAGATTAAAGCAGTGAGTCGTCGCTTCATATGCGTTTCGTCCTTTCTGTAAGGTGTTTTTATTCAGCAAAAACATATTAGCACTGCTAATTGGAATTAAATTAGAAGTTAAATGTCTGAAGCGTGAAATGTTCACGTTTATTGAGAAAGAGCGTTTTAATGTGATTTTTAGAATTAAAAAATTCCGCAGAGTATGCGGAATGATGGGAATATGGCGTTGCTGGCGGGATTCGAACCCACGATCTTCAGAGTCGGAGTCTGACGCGATATCCAGCTTCGCTACAGCAACAGTATATTAAATATTTTAGCATACTCTAAAAAAAAAAGCAAATAAAGAGTCAGACCGTCCCGAGATGAGACGGTCTGACCTTTTA